>JBFYRF010000176.1:0-3562 GCA_041302385.1 Anaerolineales bacterium
CGGGTGCGGCGCCATCTGGCGACGGCCGAGATCTCGGTCGGCGACTACGTGGTGACCGGCGGAGAGCTCCCGGCGCTGATCGTGATCGATGCCGTGACACGCCTCTTCCCTGGCGCCCTGGGGGACGAGGATGGCGCCGAGGACGACTCCCACGCCCAGGGCCTGCTCGAGTACCCGCAGTACACGCGTCCGCCGGTCTTCCGGGACTGGCCGGTGCCGGGGGTGCTGATCTCGGGGGACCATGCCCGGGTCGCTGCCTGGCGGCGGGGCCAGTCGCTGCGCAGGACGCTTGAGCGACGGCCGGATCTGCTCGACGCCGAGCAGCTCAATGCTGCTGATCGCCGGCTGCTGGACCTGCTGGAGTTGAATCCCGATGACCTTCACCCGGCAGCTCAACCCAAGCCGCCCACGGAGAAACGCTGATGCGTCGCCACCGATCTTACGGCGTTGCCCTGGTTGTGCTCGGCTGTGGCCTGATGGCAGTCGGCTGTCAGGGACCATCGCCCGACGACTTTCCCCTGACCGCGGGCCCCTCCCCAACCGCACCCGTGGCCGCCACGCCCACGCCCTTGCCGCCTCCGCCGGAGATGCTGGTCGTCTGCCTGGCCGAAGAACCAGCCTCCTTGTATCTCTATGCCGACAACAGCGTTGCCTCAGCTGTCGTCCTGCAGGCGATCTACGACGGCCCGATCGACTTCCTGGATTTTGCCTATCAACCCGTCATCCTGGAGAAGCTGCCCTCGCTGGCGGATGGGGACGCTTCGATCGTTCCGGTGCCGCTTGCCTCGGGCGACATCTACTGGAATCCGATCACCCAACTGCCGGAGAACCTCCGGCCCGGGAAGATGTACGTTCCGTCCGGTTGTGAGAACGAAACCTGCCTGCGCAGCTTCCAGGGGGGCGAGGTCCAGATGGACCAGCTGACGGCGGATTTCCGCCTGCTGCCGGGGCTGCAGTGGTCCGACGGCGCGGCGCTCACCGCCGCTGACTCCGTGCTCTCGTACAGGCTGGATGGGGCGAGCGACACGCCGTCGTTCAAGTTCCTCTACGATCGAACGCAAAGCTACGAGGCGGTCGATGAACGCACCGTGCGCTGGACGGGCATCCCCGGCTTCTTGGACGCAGAGTATCCGGGCAACTTCTGGTCTCCGCTGCCCTCTCACCTGATGGGCGACCTGTCGGCGGGAGAAGTGCTTGCACTGGAGGAAGCGAACCGGGCGCCGGTCGGGTGGGGACCCTACCGGATGCTGGAATGGGTGCCCGGGGAGCACATCCTTGTCGACAAGAATCCGCTGTACTTCCGGGCGGAGGAAGGACTGCCGGCCTTTGATCAGCTGCTCTTCCGCTTCGTCAGCGGCGGCCCGGAGGCTGGCGTGCAGCAGCTGCTCACCAGCGAGTGCGATGTGCTGGAGGAAGGCGTGCTGCTGGACGGGCGCGGTCAGCCGGCGCCAGAGCTGCTTGAGACCTTGACCAGGTACGTCGAGGAAGACCGGCTCTCCCTTGCGGCGTCCACCGGTACGCTGGTTACCCGCCTGGATTTCAATCTGACGCCTGTCGGGATGCCCGACCGGCCCCCGGCGCATGACCAGCGGGTGCGTGAGGCGGTGGACCTGTGCCTCGACCGTGCAGCGCTCAACACCGACCTGTTCGTCGGGCTGGGCGGGATCCCGCGTGACGGACTGCCCCCAGGCCATCCATTGGCCCTGACCCGTCAGACCGTGGTGCACGATCCAGCGCAGGGGAGTGAGATCCTGAGCCAGGCCGGTTGGCTCGACACCGACGGCGACCCAGCCACGCCTCGACTGTGGTCGGGCGGGTTGGGCATCCCGGCCGGCACCCCTCTTTCTTTCCAACTGACGGTGGCCCAGGGAGCGGCTGGCCGGTCTCTGGGGCAGGCCCTGCAGCGCCAGTTGGAGGAATGCGGGATCGGCATTGTGCTGGTGGAGACGAGCGCAGACGACCTGGCCCAGCCCTGGCCTGATGGGCCGGTGCTCGGCCGCACGTTTGACACGGTTGTCTGGTCCTGGCCGACGCTCACTACGCCGTTGTGCGAGGCCTATGCCGGTTGGGAGGTTCCCACCCAGACTCAGCCGCTGGGTATCAATGCCTCGGGGTTCGCCCAGCCGGGGTATGACGCCGAGTGCCGGGCGCTGCTGATCTCCCGGCCAGAAGGTCAACGCCGCTTGGAGGCCGTCCAAGCGCTGCAGCAGATCCTGGCCCTCGAACGGCCCGGCGTGGCGCTGGCCGCCCCGCCGCGCATTGTGGCGCACGCCTCGGACCTGTGCGGCCTGGCGCCGAATCCATCTGTCCTGACCGGACTCTGGAACCTGGAAGAGGTTGGTCGCGGGCAGGATTGCCGGTGAGCCGGTGAGCGCGAGCAGTTCCCAGGGGGCCGGGGGCAGGATGTGCATCCCCTCCCCCCACGCCCCCAGCCCCCCACCCCTGCAAGCGGCGGTTGACGCTGACCACCGGTCGGGAATTCGAGCCGCCGCACGAGAGCCGGATCGTCTCCCGCAGCCGAGGACGAGCAGACCTAGGACATTGCACTGGGCCGCGCGGGGGGTGAGGGGGAGGCCTGGCGCCGCTCGCTGGGTGAGTGAGAAAGCGCATCCGCTCGGGGGCGGGCGAGGGTGCGCGGGCGGTCGGCCGGAGGGCCCACCTGAGGCCTGGGCCTGATTGACCCCTCCCCCTGTTGGGGTATAATCCGTTCACGCGTTGGCTTTCACTAGGTGGGGTCGGTGACCCCGGGGCCACGCGGACCTTGGATGTGGATATCGGCCAATGCCGTGATGGTAGCTCGCGGACGCCCTGTTCGGATGCCATGAGTTCTGGCGACTGCACTTGCCTAACCCAGCTCAAATCGGGAGAACACGCATAGGATGCTGAAGCCACAGGCAACGGATTCTAGGGTGCTGGAGGTCGAGGACCTCGCCACGCGCTTTCATACGCAGGATGGCACCGTTCACGCCGTGAACGGTGTTTCGTTCTATCTGCAATCCGGCGAGACGCTGGGGCTGGTGGGCGAGAGCGCCTGCGGTAAGTCGGTGACGGTGATGTCGCTCTTGCGGCTGATCCCCGAGCCCCCCGGTGAGATCTACCGCGGCAAGGCCAACTTCATGGGGCGCGACCTGCTGAAGATGACCCCGGACGAGATCCGCCACGTGCGCGGCGGGCAGATCGGGATGGTCTTCCAGGACCCGATGACCTCCTTCAACCCGGTCTTGACGATCGGCCGGCAGCTAACCGAGCCGCTCGAGGTCCACCTCGGCATGAACAAGACGCAGGCGGCCGATCGCGCGGTGGAGATGCTGGAGATGGTCGGCATCCCCAATGGCCGGCAGCGGCTGGGCGACTACCCGCACCAGTTCTCGGGCGGCATGCGCCAGCGGGTGATGATCGCCATGGCTCTGTCGTGCGCCCCGCAGATCCTGATCGCCGATGAACCGACCACCGCTCTCGACGTGACGATCCAGGCCCAGATCATCGAATTGGCCAAGCGCCTGCGCGACGAGATCGGCATGGCCATCATCTGGATCACGCATGACCTGGGCATCATCGCCGG
>JBFYRF010000204.1:0-5365 GCA_041302385.1 Anaerolineales bacterium
GCCGCCGAACCACAGCGCAAAGCCCGATATGAGCAGCCCGAGCGCCCGGCTGAGCGCATAGCCGCGATCGGCGAAGCGAGGAAAGAGCCGGTAGGCGAGGGGAAAGGCGAGTACGCCCAGGATCGCCGTCCAAAACCACCACACAACCAGCTGCGCGATCACCGCACCACCTCGTAGATGGTGGTCTCACCCTGCTGGAACACGGGCCGCAGGATGCCCAGCTCCACCAGCTTGGGGAACTTCTCCAACCCGTGCGTCGGGCAAACCATGGGGGACTCCGGGTTGGCGCCGTCGATCGGCGAGCATTCCAGCGCAGTAGCCTCGGGCTGGGTCATGCCCATCGGCCAGCCGCTCAAATCGCAAACGACGCCGCCGGTCTCACCGATCGCCGTGCAGGGCTGGACACTCTCGAAATACATTCGCTCCAGCTGTCCCACGACGACGTAGCGGACAGCATGCTGCTCAAGAAACTCGACGGCCTGGTCGATCGATCGGGTGAGGTAGAAATCGTTGATCGCCAGCGCCCGATCGGTGACCACGGCATCGCCTGAAACCAGTCGCTGCTGCCGCTGGTGCCAGTTCCAGCCCAAAACGCCCGGCAGGCCGGTGTAGATGGTGTAGCGCGAGCCCCAGCGATACTCCGGCACATTGGCCTCGACGATCACCGGGGACCCCTCGACGTTCTCCTGCATCCAGCGGATGGCGGCATGATCCTCGGCCAGCGAGAATGACCTGCCCAGGTCATGGTAGGTGGAAGCGGGCATGTACGCCATCCCATCCAGGCCGCGCGGGGCCTCCTCGGACATCCGGTCGCGGACCTTGGCGGAGGTAGCCGTCACCGGGTACGCCAGGGCGGCGCCCACCAGCAGGATCAGGCCGACCGACCACACCCAGCGCCAGGGCGAGGACCATTGACGCAGGTCGGACCAGGTCCAGGCCAGCGCTGCCGCCGCAGTCAGAGCGAACATCTCCCAGACCTGCAAGTAGAACTTGAACACCGTGTTCATGCGCGAGATATCGCCCACGGCCACCACGACTTCGACCAGGAAGGTCAACGCCAGCGCCGCCCCGATCAGGACCAGGGCATACCGCTTCTCGAGCGGCTGCCCGGGCCGCAGGAAGAGCAGCCCGGCCCAGGCCAGCAGCGGCACGACGACCAGCGCCACCGGATAGTCGAGCGCCGCCAGGATTGAGGCCAGAAGGGCCAGCCCGATTGCTGCGGCGAAGATCAATCCGGCATAGGGGCGCAACCGGGCGAGGCGCGCCAGCGGCGTTTGCGCCATCCACTGGCGCGTCTCCCAGCCCATCCACAGCAAGATCACGAACAGGAACAACCCGTGAACCGTGAAGTAGTCGGCCAGGCCGGTTGTCGAACCCTTCCACCGGGCGATGTCGCCGTAGCCTTCGCCGTACCACTGATGGTAGGGCGCATACAGCAGCCCGGCCAACAGAAGCAGCGCCGCGGCGGAGAGCCCGGCTTCGGCAACCATCCGAACGCTGAACCGGCGGTGGCGGACCCAGGCCGCCGCCAGCACCCCCACGACTGCCAGCGCCCGGTAATCCGGTGCATCGGCCAGATTGGTCGGCTGAATGGCGCCCAGGATCAGGGCGCCCATCCACAGTCCGAGCACCCTATCGAGCGGTCTGCGCCGCTGGCGCTCATCGGCCTCGATCAACCATGCCAGCAGCCACACCAGGATGAGGGTGGTCAACACCCGGCTGAGCATGTGGGCGTGCAGGTCAGCGTACAGGAAGGTGAAGAAGGGGAACTCGGTGATCGGGCCGGCCTCGCCCTCCCCTGGCTTGATCGCGCGGCTGGGGTCCCAGTACCAGGAATCCATGCCGTATGGAAGGGGAGACTGAAGGCTTAGGTACCGCCCGGCGCCACGCGCTGCCTGCAAGACCCCCGGCAGCTCGCGCCCGCCTTCCTCGATCTGCGCTGCGCCGATGCGCTGGAAGCCTTCGTACATCATTCTCGCAGTTCCAAGGTTGCCGAGCAGGACCAGCCCCAGCGCGGCGGACACGCCGGCCACGCGGGCGCAGCGCATGCCTGAGCAATGCCGGCCGGCCAGCGTCCGAGCGACCAGGTTCGAACCGCCGGAGTAGGCGATCAGACCCAGAAGTGCAAAGAAGGTGGGCAGCGCCAGGTTGTACGCGATGGCGGGCTGGATCCCGAGCAGCTTGATCGGCACGGCCGCCAGCACGAAGCCGTAGTAGTAGTAGTTGATATACCCACCGGCAAACCAAGGATCGTAGGGAGGGAAAGTCGTGCTCTTGAGGACCGCGGTCAGGTAGGAGAGGTCCATCGGCTTCTCGCCGCCCTTCGACGGATGCCATAGGTCGGGATTGCCGATGCGGATGAGCAGATCGAGAAGGAAGAGGCTGAGCGCCAGGATTTCCACCCAGGCGATCTCCCGCCGTCGGGCGCGCCAGTAGCCCAGCAGCAGATCTCGATCGCGCCAGCCGAGCGCGGCCGACAGGCCGCACAGCAGCGCCAGTACGAGTACGATCGAGGGGCGCGAGAAGGCGATACCCAGGCTGCCGAGGATCCAGGCACCCCACCCCAGGACTACCAGGCCAACTGCCCGGGCAAGCGGATAGCCTCCATCCCGCAGTCCCGGGAAGGCGACCCGCACCAACGGGAAGGCTGCCACTCCCACCAATGCGATCAGCAGCCACCAGGTGATGGCAGCCAGCGCCGGAAACCGGTTGAGCAGAGACTCGGACGGGAACAGTTCACTCCACGTTCCGCCGGCCCTCTGTCGCTCCAGCCGATCGGCGGGCAGCATCAGATCGGGCGGAGGATCGCCAGCCTCCTTCGGGATGACGTGCACCACGCGTGACAGGTCGACGGCAGCCAGCAGGTCGCGCACTTGCTCGGGCGAGAACTCGCGCTGCTTGGCGAACACCAATACCTTCGGGTGGTCGTAAACCGTGAACGCTTCCTCGGCCAGCTGATCGCTCACTTCGAAGGGACCCAAGCGCAGGTTGCTCTCGAAGACCTCGATCAGCTCATAGCCCAGGCTGCCCGACACCTGGCCCGGCCGGGCGCGGGCATAACAGGCCGCCACGCTCTCGTCGTCCGCGCAGTCGATCAGGCTGCGGTAGTAGGCTGCGCTGAGCGGGTAGCGCTGGGGAACGCGCGGAATCGTGCCGTATTGGCGGTTGGAGGTGATGATCAGCAGGTCCGCTTGATCCAGGCTGTCGACGATCCGCTGCAGCTTGTCCGGCACCCCATCAAGGTCATCGTCCTGGTCGTCCTGCCAGTACAGCTCCTGGACGACGCTGCCGTACAGCCCACCGTAGTCGCGCGAGTCGACTCGCACCGGGAGGCCATCATCCCAGGAGGACTCGCTGGCGATCACCGCCCCGCGCAGCAGCAGCGCCGAGTGCTGCAGCAGCAGTCGCAGGCGATACCTGCCGTCCTTGACCATCTCGAAGGGGGCCTCGAAGGGAAGCGTCAGTTCCGTCTCGACGCCCTCCGCCATTGACAGCGACAGCTGTCCGCGCGCGACCAGCGGGCTGTCCGGCGCGCTGTCGTCGTACACCTCGGCCACGGCGAAGAGTTGCTCGCCTGGCGTGCCGTCCGGGAGCCGGCGGGCGAAGGGAAGCCGCAGGCCCTCGGCCGTGCCGGCCTGACGTGCAGTAAACGAGAACTCCTGCGGGATGCCGGAGGGGACGGCGTAGGCTTGATTCGGGAATCCCATCGACTCGACATGCGAGGCGTCGGGGGAGGCGGTGACCACGTCCATCGTGCCGCGCAGCATCAGCGCGCCGGGCGACTGCAGCGTGAGGCGGACGATATAGCGCGGCCCCGGCTCAACCGGCAGGGCCTGGTCCAACGGGATCACCAGGCGCGTCTCGCCCGATTGTTCGAGCAATTCGGCGCGGCCACTGGCCAACGGCTGCGTCGAATCCGGCGAGGCCAGCACCTCTACACCCAGCAGCTTGACGCCGGTGCCTGCGGTCAGGTCGGTGACATGGGTCAGCGTGACCTCATCGACCGTGCCGTTTACCCGGCTGGTGAAGGTCGACTCGAATGGCGCGGCCTGGGTGAGCACGAAATCCAGTGGTAGCGGGATCGGCTCCTGGCCCGACTCCGTCTGACCCGTAAGCACCAGGTTGGCCGGCCCGGGCAGGTTGGCGTAGATCCAGCGCGAGGCCGCCACGCGGGTCATTGGCTGGGTATAGATCGACAGGAAGGCAAAGGCCTGGGCCGCCGACAGACCGACGACGATCACCAGCAGCGCCCCGGCGCCGAGCCTGGCAGGGCGCCGCCAACGAGCGGACAGGTCTGCCGCCATGAACCAGAGCTGCCAGAGGAACCATGCCCCCAGCAGCACGAGCGTAGGGTAGACAGGCATCATGTAGCGCATCGACGGCGTGAAGCTGGTCGACTGCCACAGGAAGTAGATGCCGGTCCACGCCACGAGGATCAGGTGCAGGCGCCACTCGCCACGCAGCGAGCGATAGGCGGCAAAGCCCCACCCCGCCCAGGCCAGCAGCGCCGCGGCCGGACCCATGCCCCACAGCACCAGGTTGCGAAGGGCGAACAGGACCGGCGCTCGATTGGCCCACTGCAGCGCCGGCGGGAAGTCCACATCTCCGCTCGCTTGCTGCCGGATAACCGCCAGGTTGTCGAGCCACTGCGGATTGGGGCGGATCCCGAGCAGGCCGGGGCCGGAGAATGCGTACGGCTGCAGCAGGCGAAACACGACCAGCGAGACGAGGGCGGCAAGCGCCAGCCCGCCCACCAGTCTGACCAGCTCCCGCTCCCGGCTCTCCCGCTCCAGCGTGAAGTAGCGGGCGCCCGCCGCCAGCACCAGCACCAGGCTGAGCGGAGCCGCGTTGATCTTGGTGGCGACGGCCATCCCCAACACCATGCCGAACAAGCTGTAGTCCAGCCAGCGGCCCTTCGCCTGGGCAAGCACGGCGAAGTACAGCCCGGCGGTGATGAAGGTATTCAGGAACGGGTCAACGACAAAGAAGTGCGCGTGCTGGATCAGCAGCGGCGAGAAGGCCAGCAGCGCCGCCGCCAGCAGGCCCACCCTCCGCCGGTACAGCCGTTCGCCAAGGAGGTAGACGAAGACGATGCTGACCAGGTCGAACACCGCCGAGACGGCACGCCCGACCAGGTGTACCTGATCGTATCCCGCCTGACCCAGCGCCTCCGCCAGGTAGCGGACCAGGAAGATCGGCAGCGTGCCGTACACAAAGAAACCATGGCCGGTGTTGTGCGGATTTAGCGGAGAAGTGGCGGTATCGAAGTACTCCGCCACCGAACCCGGCAACTGCAGGCTGCTCTCGACCATGGTGAGGAAACGTTCGTCGGGATGCAGATGGGTGTATTCGTCCCAGTTGATGC
>JBFYRF010000212.1:0-18555 GCA_041302385.1 Anaerolineales bacterium
ATTGTGCTCGACAGCGTAGGCCGCGGCTTCTGCCCGGTTGCGCACGTTCAGCTTGGAGAGGATGCTGCTGACGTAGTTGCGCACCGTGCCCTCGCCCAGGTAGAGCATCTCGGCGATCTGACGGTTGGTGCGCCCTTCGGAGACCAATTGCAGGACGTGCATCTCCTGCTGGGTCAGGTCGGAGAATGCAGACGCCTCTTCCTCGCGGGCGGCCTTGCGCACTTCCTGGAAGATGCGCTGGGTGACAGCAGGATCGAGCAGCGCCTCGCCGCGGCCGACCGCTTCGATCGCCCGCACCAGGTCATCCCCACCGATCTGCTTGAGAACGTATCCGGCCGCGCCGGCGCGGATCGCTGAGAACAGCATCTCGTCCTCGGCGTACGAGGTGAGCATAATGACCTTGGTCTCGGGGAAGCGGGTGGTGATCTCCTGGCATGCTTCGATGCCGGAGCCACCTTTGAGACGGATGTCCATTACGACCACGTCCGGCTTGTGCGACTGCGTGCGGTCGATCGCCTCGCGGGCGGTAGCTGCTTCGGCGACGACCTCGAAGTTGGGGTGCTGCTCCAGCAAGGTGCGCAGCCCCACCCGCACCACTTCGTGGTCATCCACCAGCAGGATTCTCTGTCGGCTCATCGGCGATTCCCTCTTCGCCCCATTCTACCCTCTTGGTTTGGGGGCTGCCAGGTAACGGGCGCGGTCGCACGGCGGAAGAATGAGCAGCCTGGGGCGGCCAACCTGCCCCAGGCTGCTGCGAGGCGTCTTGGCAGGATGTGCTGAGCGGGCTACTCTGGCTTGACCGAGATCAGCTTGGGCTTGACCTCCTCCGCCTTGGGCAGCCTCAGCGTCAGAACGCCATCCTGGAAGCGCGCCTCGGCTTTGTCGGCCACAACGGGCGCCGGAAGGGCGATCGAGCGGGCGAAGGACCCATGGCGCAGCTCCCGCACATGGTAGCGGGCGGTTTCCTTCTCCTGCTCGAACCTGACCTCCCCCCGGATGCTCAGCACGTCGCCAGTCACAGAGATCTCGATGTCATCCGGCTTAACGGCGGGGATGAGGATGCGCACGACCACGTCGTCGGGGGTCTGCATCAGATCGAGCGGGGGCGCCCCGAGCAGCGCCCCTCCAGCCGGCGGGCGCTCCCAGTCGTCCAGGATGCGGTCCATCATGCTGCGCATGGACAGCATCTCGCGAAACGGGTCCCAGCGGATCAACTCAGACATGGCTCACCTCCAAGGTCAGTCCCTACGGTTTGACCATATGTAGCGAGCCAGTGTTGGAAGGACGTTAACGGCAGGTCGGAGGGTGCTTAGTGAGGGGTCTGGCGCCGGAAATCTACGAAGCGGTAACCGACGCCGCGTTCTGTCAGGATGTATTGCGGGTTGGCCGGCGCGCGCTCGAGCTTCTGGCGCAGGTAATTGATATACAGCCGCAAGTAGTGGGTCTCGTCGCGGTACTCATAGCCCCAGACCTTTGCCAGCAACTGGTCGTGCGGCACGACCCAGCCGGCATTCTGCACCAGGTGGTAGAGCAGCTTGAACTCGGTTGGGCGCAGGCGGACCAGCTCGCCGTCGACCCAGATCTCCCGGCGGTCGAAGTCCAGCTTGAGCCGGTCATCGACCTGGATCACCTCATGCGCTGGAGCGCCAGGGGCCTCCACCCGGCGAAGCACGGCCCGCACCCGGCTGACCAGTTCGCGCGGGCTGAAGGGCTTGGTGACGTAGTCGTCGGCGCCGAGCTCGAGGCCGCGCACCCGGTCGTCCTCCTCGCCTTTGGCCGTCAGCATGATCACCGGCACGGTGGAGATCTCGCGGATCATCTCCAGCGTGGCGAAGCCGTCCAGGTCGGGCATCATCACGTCCAGCAGCACCAGGTCCGGCAGGCGGTCGCGCAGTTGTGCGAGCGCTTGGGTGCCGGAGGCGGCTTCCGACACCTCGAAGCCGTCATGCTCCAGGTTGAGACGGATGAAGTGGATCATCCTGGGCTCGTCGTCGACGACCAGGATGCGCCGCTTGCGGCCGGGGTTGTCGCTCATCTCACTCGCGGACGGCGCCAATCAGCCGCTCTTCCTCGGCCGTGGGCATGAGTTCGATGAAGTTCACCCGGTGCATCGGCCAGAGCACGGTGACGACATTGCTTTGCACGTACGGCAGATCCTTGCCGTCGCGACGCCGGGGATTGTTGACGGTGATTGTGGTGTCGGTGGCCGTCGGGAGCTCATCGATCTCACCAACGATCGGGTCCTCTCCGCCCAGATGGACCAACACGGTTACAGGCATGGGGCTCCTCTATCCTCGGAAGCGCGAGATCATCTGAAGGCGCATTCCGCCGACTTGAATGATGTCGCCGTGCCGCACCGGCACAGGCACCTGCGGTTCGATCCGTTTCCCGGCAACCAGGGTTCCGTTGGCGCTGTCGAGGTCAACAACGTGAACGCCCTGGGGGAGCAGCCGGAGCTCAGTGTGAATGCGTGAGACGCCCTGGTCGTAGGCGTCGTACGGCCGCAGATCCACATCCGGCAGGATCGCTTGGCCCTCCATCGACCGGCCGAGCGTGTAGTTGTCGCGGCCGATCAGCGAGATGACGTCTCCGGTGGCGAGCACACGCAGGCCGAGGATGGCGCCGGTCTCCAGTTCGGGGCCTTCGGGCGCCGCCGGCTTGGTGGCCATCGCTTCCTTGTCGAGCCGGTCGCGCGGGATGTTCAGGGTTGGCACGGGGGTGACACTGATGAGTCGACTGCCGCACTCCGTGCAGTACACGGTGCCGACGAACTCCTGATGCTTGCAGGCCGGGCATTCGATCATGATAGACCCGCCTTGGGGGGTAGCAGGAGCAGGGCGCGTGTCCCATACTTGAGAACCTTCTCGCCTTCCAGCGAAAGGCGGCGAGTGTGATTGAGCCGCTCGGCTTCACCCAGCGCCGCTTTAGCCAGCTCGCGTTCTCCCGCCGCCAGCAGGTGGGTGGCGAGATTCTCGAGCCGGCGCGCGGCGCGCGTGGTCTGTCCAAGTTCGGCTTCGTGGCGGGCGCGGTCCTGCATGCGGTACAGCGCGATCTGGTTCAAGGCCGCGGCAATGTCCATCGGTGGGGGATCCGGGTCGGGCTGGCGCGAGACGGTAGAGGTGATCTGGATCGGCAGGACGCTGGGCTCGGCGCCCCGGCCAAGCACGTCTCCGGCGATGGTCAGGTAGGCCAGCACCAGCTGCGTGATCTCGCCGAGGGGATGGACGACAAACTCGAGCAGAAGTCGAATGCGGTTGTTCTTGGGAAGGTGGCCGAGGGTCATCGGCAGGCTGTCTCCCATGGGCATGGGCTCGGGCAGCAGCTTGTAGCCGCCGCGTAGATCCACCTGCTGGGCGACAGCACCCTCCAGGCGGACACGGCTGGCGACGACGCTGCCCAGCCGCTCGAAGATGCCGTGCAGCAGGCCGGTGATGGCTTTGGGCGTATCGAGAAACATCACGCTGCCCCCGGTGCGCGTCGCCATGTCGTCGAGCAGACGATCGCTCCAGTCGGCGCCGATGCCGACGCCGTTGATGCCGATGCCCTGGCGGGAGGCTTGATCGGCGAGCGAGAGGCACAGGTCTTCATCGCCGTAGGTGCGGCCATCGGTGAGCAGGATCAGGTGATTGACGCCTTGCCGGGAGAAGCTCTTCTCGACCTCGGACAGGCCGGCCTCAAGTCCCTGGCCGATCTCGGTGCCGCCCCCGGCCTGAAGCAGGCTCAGGCGGGCGCGGGCGACGGCGAGGTCGCGCGCCTGGTCGGGCGTGATCACCACCTGGGCGCGGTCGCTGAAACTGACGATGGTGGCGCTGTCTTCCGGCCGGAGTTCCTTCAGAATGGCCAGGGTGGCCGAGCGAACCTGGTCCAGCCGCGGGCCGCGCATCGAGGTGGATTGGTCGATGACGATCCCGAGATTGATCGCAGGGCGCAGCGAGGGCAGATCTTCCACGGCATTGATGTCCAACAGCACGTAGTGGACCTGCGGCTCGTCCATCTGCAACAGCGACTTGCGGCTCTGCTGCACAAGTGTGCGGAAGCAGGCGGTTTCCACCTGCTTGCTTTCGGTGGCCTCCAGGCGCTTGTCGTACTCGGCGCGCTGGTGGGGGTCGGAGAGAATCTCGTAGGCCTGGTTGGTCTCGATGAACAACTGCGTCTGGCCATGCGTATCCCGGCGGTCCGGGTGCAGGCGCAGGGCAGCTTCGCGGTATGCCCTCCGGATGTCGTCCGGGGTGGCATTGCGCGGCACACCGAGCAGGGAGTACAGATCCTTCTCGTTGGCCAAGCCGACTCCTGTGGCCGCCTCTAGTTGCGATTCTGACGGACCAGGACAGCAGTGATGTTGTCCGGTCCGCCGGCGGCATTGGCAGCTGCCACGAGCTGTTCGCAGGCGATCTGAGCAGTGGCTGCCTCGGTCACGATGCGCTCAATTTCGGGATCGGGTACCAACCCCCACAGGCCGTCGGAGCACAGCAGCAACTGGCCCCCGGCGGGGAAGAGGTGCGAGGTCACATCGACTTCGAGATTCGCGCCTTGCCCGATGGCCCGGTAGAGGACATTGCGCTGAGGGTGCGTGTCGGCCTCCTCGGCGGTGAGCTGGCCCAGCTCCTCGAGACGCTTGACCAGCGAGTGGTCACGCGTGAGCACACGCGTGTTGCGCGGCTCGATCAAGTACGCCCGGCTGTCTCCGACATGACCGAGAGTGATCTGCTGTCCGAGCAGCACCGCCACGGTCAATGTCGTGCCCCCGCCGGGCACCCGCTCGACCACCAGCTGATTGGCTTCCTCCAGGGCGTCCCGCACCAGGTCCTGGAGCGGCTCGGCGTAGGCGTCGTTGCCCTCGGTCATGGCCGAAAGCGCCGAATCCGTCAGGCGGGCGGTCACGGTGCGGGCCGAGATGGCGCTGGCGACTTCCCCCGAGCGATGGCCGCCCATGCCGTCCGCCACCAGGAAGATCCCGAAGTCCTGCAGCAGTTCCAGGCCGCCGATGGTTCCGTGAACCGCCATCACGGCGTCCTCATTGTGCGTGCGTTCGATCCCCGGCGACTGGGCGATCCCGACGACCAGGTGCAGCGCCGGAGGGGAGGGTGGCGGCCCAGCCAGGCTTGGGTCGAGCGGCGCCGTCTTTGCGCCTTCGGTGGAGGCGGGTCTGGGCTTCGACTTAGGGAAGAGCTTCTTGAGAAGATCCATCCTGGTTTCTATCCTCTTGGGATCGTTGGCGCTCAGGTAAGCAAGGCATACACCCGGTGATCGTTCGAGCCGAAGTATAGGATGCTGTTGGCGATGACCGGAGTCCCGACAATCGGGCCCTTCGTTGGGTATGACCAGCGCTTCCGCCCGGAGCGCAGGTCGAGGCAGTACATCGATCCGTCAACCGATCCACAGTACACCGAGTCCTCCTGCACGATCGGCGAGCCGTTGACCTGGTGCTCGGTCGCGAAGCGCCAGACCTCGCGGTTGTTGCGGGCATCGACGCAGTAGACGTTTCCGTCGGCGCAGCCGATGATCAGCTTGCCTTCGGCGTAGGCCGGCGATGAGATGGTCGGCTTTCCCATGCGGTAGCGCCAGATCTGCCAGCCGCCTTCTGACTCCAGCGCGTACAGCGTCCAATCCATCGAGCCGAAGTAGATCACGCCTTCGACCATGACCGGGGAGGAGGTAATGGCGCGCTTGGCCTTGAAGCGCCATTTCAGCTCGCCGCGGAAGTCGACGCAGTAGAAGTCCCCGCTTTCGCAGCCGAAGTAGACACGTTCATCGGCCACCAGCGGCGAAGAGCGGACGGGCGCCGCGGCCTCTGCCCGCCAGGCGCGCCGGCCGTTGGCCGCGTTGACCACGTGCAGATGGTTGTCATCGGAGCCGAAGAAGATGAACCCCTCGAAGATGGCCGGCGAGGAGCGAACCGGCGCTTCGGTGTAGTAGGTCCAGATCAGCTTGCCCGAGTCGGCGCTGACCGCGTACAGACGCTGGTCCTCCGAGCCGACATACACCGTGTTGCCGTCCACCGCCGGCCGGGTCGGGATGCCCCCCTCGGTGGCATACTTCCAGCGGAAGGCGCCCGACTTGGCGTCGAGAGCGTACAGGTTGTTGTCGTAGCAGCCAATGTACAGCAACCCCGCGTCGAGGACGGGCGAACCGCGCAACTCATCTTCGCATTCAAAGGACCAGATCTCTTGGACATCGCTGTGCATGCGGACGGTGGGCGCGCCCTGCGGTGAGACCAGGATGCCGGTCTGCCGCGCGGCAGTGACCAGCGCCATGCGCATGGAGTCAGCCGTCGCGTAGCGGTCCTTTGGGTCATAGGATAGGGCGGTATAGATCACCTGCTCGAGCTCGGCTGAGACGTCCGCGTTGATCTCCCGAATGGGGCGGTCGTTGAAGGAGAACGGGGGCTCAGCCCGCGGATCGCGCCGGGTGAGCAGGTGATGCAGCGTGGCGCCCAAGGCGTAGATGTCGCCAGGAGGCGAGGCCTCGCCGCGGTACTGCTCAGGCGGCGAGTAACCTTCCGTGCCGATCATCGTGCCCTTCAATCCGGGCTGGAAGACGCGGGCGATACCGAAATCGATCAAGCGGATGTGCCCGTGCTGGTCGATCATGACGTTGGAGGGCTTCATGTCGCGGAAGACCACCGGCTGGGGTTGGTGGTTGTGCAGGTAGATCATCACGTCGCACAGCTCAACTGCCCAGCCGACCACCTTGTCCGTGGGGAGGAAGGTGTCGGTTTCGCGCAGCAGGGCTTCCAGGTCCCGGCCCTCGATGAACTCCATCACCAGGTAGGAGGAGGTCTCCTGGGAGAAGTAGTCGTAGATGCGGGGGATGGCCGGGTGCGAGAGGGTGGCCAACAGGTCGGCCTCGCGCTCGAAATTGCGCACGATCATCTCGTACATCGTGGGATCAGCCGCCAGGTTGATCATCTCCTTGACGGCCACAAGCTTGGTGACGTTGGGGAAGTGCAAGTCGCGGCCCTTGTAGACCGAGCTCATCCCGCCCGCACCGAGGATGCCCAGGATCAGGTACCGGTCCTGGAGGGTGACGCCGGGTTGGAGCTGGCCCAACTGGCCAGTTTCCCCTTGCTTGTTCTCCAGTGCTCGAGTGTTTCGGCGCATGCCTGCCTGAGGCGCTCTTGTGGATTAACTGGCAGATTATAGCATGCTGCTGAGCGCCTGCAATGCGCCGTAGCGCCTGCAGCCGTGTTTACAGGGGCGCAAGACCCGAAAACATGGGTTCCGCCGGGTACGCTGCGCGCATTCGGCTTGGCTTGCAAGGTGGCGCGGGCGCCCCATTGCTCATCCGTCTCTCCGCCAGGCACGCCAACGCTGCGACAAAAGCTGTCGGAAGCGGAGGCGGGGGCGTCTCGCCCTCATCGTCGGCTGGCGGGGCAGCCGGGCGGGCAACGGGTTCGGCGGCCGGGATCGGGTGTACCGGCAAGCGGCTTGCCCCGGCAACTAGGAGCTGCGTTGGAGCAGGTTGTCCGCCAGCGCCCGCAGTTCGGAGGCGGCGGGGGCAGCCGGCTGGGCGGCTTCCAGAGCCCCCAGCGCCCGCCGGGTATGCCCTTCGGCTGCCTGGCGCGTGGCATCCAGGGCGCCGGCTGCCTGCAGCGCCTGCTGCATCGCCTGGAGTCGGTGGCGGGTGGAATCGGCGCTAGCCCACAGCTCGGCGAATTCGGGCGAGGCGCTCAGGCCCAGCAGGACCGGCAGCGTCTTCTTGCGCTGGGTCAAGTCATCCCCCGAGGGTTTGCCCGTGACGGCCGGCTCGCCCCAAATGCCAAGGATGTCGTCCAGGGTCTGGAAGGCGAGCCCCAGCTGCAGGCCGAATTCGGCGTAGCGGCCGACCTGTGGCTCAGGCACCCCGGCGATCAGCGCTCCGGCGGCGGTGGCCGCCTCGATCAAGGCTGCCGTCTTGCCGGCGATCATCTCCAGGTAGGCCGGCGGTGTGACGTCAGGCGACTGCTCGAAAGCCAGGTCGAGGTGCTGCCCCTGGGTTAGCCGGAGGCAGGCGTGGTCCAGCCGGTCGCGCACTGCCAGCACGGTGCGGGGCTCGATCGAGCGCAGCGCCAGGCGCGAGGCCGCTTGGTGGGCAGCAACGAACATGGCGTCGCCGGTGTTGATGGCCTGGGCGATCCCCCACTGCTTCCACACCGTGGGCCGGCCGCGGCGAGTATCGCTCCGGTCCTGAATGTCGTCGTGCACCAGGGAGAAGTTGTGGATCAGCTCGACAGCTGCAGCCGCAGGGACCGCCTGCTGCCAATCCCCGCCGGCGGCGGCGCAGGCCAGCAGGGTGAGCAGCGGTCGCACGCGCTTGCCGCGGGCGGCCGGGCCAGCGCCGTCCCACCCGAGGTGGTAGGCGATCATCTGGGCGAGCTCGCTGTACCAGGCCGGCGGAAAACTGTCGAGCGTCCGGCGCAACTCGGTCTCGATGGCCGGGAGCATGCTGCGGGTGAGGCCGCCGTCGTGGTTCATGGGCGCAGCACCAGCCCGACGCGGCGCAGGTCAGCGAGGTTCCGGCAGCCGGTGGCGAACATGGCCGTGCGGACTTCGGCGGTTGCCAGGCGCAAAGCGGCGGAGACCGCCTCGACCGACACGGCCGCGTTGCGCAGGAACGGTCCGGCGATGCCCCCCAGATCGGCCCCCAGGGCCAGGCACTTGGCGATGTCCAAGCCGCCGCGTAACCCGCCCGAGGCAATCAGCGGGATCTCGGGGAGCGCCTGGCGCACCTGCTGCACGGCATCCGCCGTGGGCAGTCCCCATTCCCGAAAGGCGGCGGCCAGCTGGCGCTGGTGCCCATCGCGGGCGCGGTGCATCTCGACCTGCGACCAGGAGGTGCCGCCGGCTCCAGCCACGTCGATCGCCGCCACGCCGACATTGACCAGCCGGCGGGCGGTCTCGGCCGAAATCCCCCAGCCGACTTCTTTGGCGATCACTGGGACCTCCAGCGCGTGGCAGACGGCCTCGATGCGCCGCAGCAGTCCCGAAAAGCGCGTGTCGCCCTCGGGCTGGAGGGCTTCTTGCAGGGCGTTCAGGTGCAGGATCAAGGCATCGGCGCCGATCATCTCGACGGCTCGCCGACAGTGGCTGACCTCGTAGCCGTAGTTCAGCTGCACTGCGCCCAGGTTGGCCAGCAACAGGATGTCGGGCGCCAGGTCGCGCACCTGGAAGGTGCCGGCGAGGGCAGGGGTCTCGAGAGCCGCGCGCTGAGAGCCCAGGCCGAGGGCGACGCCATGCTGCTGGGCGGCTTCGGCCAGGGCACGGTTGATGCGGCGCGCCTCGGGTGTTCCGCCGGTCATCGAGGAGATCAGGATGGGAGCCTGGAGCGGGCGCCCCAGGAAGCGGAGCCCGCAGTCGACCTCGGCCAGGTCGATTTCGGGCAGCGAGTTGTGCACAAACTGCAGCTGGGAGAGCCCGCTGCGTCGCCCGGACTGGACATCCTGCTCCAGATTCACCCGTATATGGTCGGCTTTGCGCTGCGAGGTGTCCGTAACTTTCCCCCTGGCCTGGTGTTGGTTACGCGGGCAGTGATGTTACCAGCCCGTGGGGCGGCATGTCAACTTGCCCCGATGGCGTACCCGGGATACAATCGATCCAGCAACATCAGCCCCGAGGCGAGGAGACGCGGTCATGGAAGAGACGTACGAGGAGATCAAGAAGATCATCGTGGATCTTCTGGGGGTCGAAGAGGGGAAGGTCTCCCGAGAGGCCCGGTTCCGTGAGGACCTTGAGGCGGACTCTCTGGACCTGGTCGAGTTGATCATGGCCTTCGAGGAGAAGTTCGGGGGGGAGATCTCCGACGAGGACGCGCAGAAGATCACCACGGTCGGCGAGGCGGTGGACTATATCGACCAGCGCATGAAGAAAGTCTAGGCGCGTACAGCCTATGTCGAGCCGGCCATTGGCCGGCTCGATTGATTCTCAGGCAGGGGACCGGCGTCGCCTGGCCGAGGCTCGGGGCGAGGAGTTGCCTTTGCGCTGCGGCGGGCGCGGCTGGATGAGCTGCGACAGCTCATCATCTTCCTTCTGCTGCTCGGCCAAATAGTCGACCATGAACTGCGATCGGCGCATGCGCAGCGCCATCGGCGCCACCTGGCGGATGTCGTGCTCCTCCGCCTGGCTGCGTCCGTCGGCGACCGCAAGTGAGCGGGCGGCTTCAAACAGGGTGATCTCCGCTCGCAACGACTCGATCCCCATGTCCTTGATCAACCGCAGCCCGAGGGCTTCCGCCGCCGGGGAGATGGTCGTGGCGGGCAAAGCTGCGCGCGCCTGGGCGATCTCCTCGGCGGCGGCCGCTGTCTCGTCGGCATATTCCTGCGCCAGTTGGCGCGGGCTGGTGCGGTAGCTGACCGAGCGGCGGTAGGCCTCCATTCGATCGGCCTGCTCCTCCAGCCCGCGCACCACGACGCGTAGGCCGAATCGGTCGAGGATCTGGGGGCGCAGCCGTCCCTCTTCCGGGTTCATGGAGCCGATCAGCACGAAGCGGGCGCGGTAGACAGCCGCCAGCGGCCCGCGATGGACGGTGTAGATCCCCTGGGCGGCGGCGTCAAGGATGGCGTCGACAATCTCATCGCCCAGTAGGTTGACCTCGTCGACGTAGAGCAGATTCTGGTCGGCGCGGGCCAGCAGTCCGCGGCTGAGCCGCAGCCGTTGATGGATCGCCGCCCGCTCGTCCAACCCGCCGATCACATCCTCGATGCGGGCATTCAGGGGGAGTTCCAGCAGGCGCACCCGGTCCTGGTAAACCAATGCCTCGCCCTGCGCATAGCGTCGGGCGCAATCCGGGCAGATGGCGTCCAGGCCGTCTGCCTGCACATCCTCGGGCAGGCAGCCGTAGGCACACAGGCTCCGGTTGACCGGAGGCAACAGGTCGGTCAGGCTGCGGACCGCGGTCGTCTTGCCAGTACCACGCGGGCCGATGAGCAACACCCCGCCCAGGTTGGGATTGATCAGGCCGAGCATCAGCGCCAGGCGCATCTCGCGCTGGCCGACGAGAGCCAGGAAAGGATAGACGACGGCGTCGGTGAGGCCGATGTCCTCGGCAGCAGGTGCCTCGAGGAAACGCCTGGAGGAGGTGCGCTGCAGCAGTTCGGTGAGCGAACCAATCCGAGCAGGCTGGGCTTGAGGCGGGCCGGTCATCTTGTCGGGCGATCCTTTCGGCTGGCGGGGTCAGCCGGTCAATCCATGTCCTGCTTAAGCTCACCCGTGTCGGTGGTATGCAGCCGTTCCGGCTCCTCGAACAGGACATCCACGATTTCGAAGGCCAACTCGGCCATCATGGGCGGAAGGGGAACGGTCGCCGGCGGCCGGGCGCGTTGACCTGGCGGTGGAGGCGGGGCGCGGCGGGCCGGGGGGCGGTCGTACGTGCGCTTACGCAGGATGCGCGGCTCGTCCGTCAACCAGCCGACGTAGTACCCTTCGACGTCATATACCTGGCGCGCAGTCGTTGCCCAGCCAACCCACTCGCCAATCACGTTGTACAGA
This sequence comes from Anaerolineales bacterium, assembly GCA_041302385.1. GTDB lineage: Bacteria > Chloroflexota > Anaerolineae > Anaerolineales > E44-bin32 > PFL42. The sequence goes on from JBFYRF010000212.1 coordinate 11,463, forward strand.
TACGGGAACAACATGAAGGCTTCCCAGTCACCCTTGGTGTTGTAGATCGGTATGAGCTTGGCGGCGGGCTTGGCGGTCATTCGGCGATCCAGGGGTGTCGCATCTGCCTCATTATACAGGCCCGCGTGGAGCGAGCACCTGGCGGTTGCCTGGCGGTGGGATCATTCGACGTCAGAGTAGGTCCAGAACCGGTTGGCCAAGAAATTCCAGAACAGCACCACGACCACAGCCGAGGCCAGGGCCAGATTGGCGCCTAACGCGACCGGCGAGAGCAGACTGGACGGGGGCAGGGAGGTGCGCCCGGGGGCGGCGATCAGCCATTCGGCCACCCGGATCATCGGCCGCTCGAGGACAGCCACCAGCGGAGTGCGGATGCCCAATCCGATCAGCGAGACCAGGAAGAACTGGCTCGCCTGGCGAGCGAGCGGCTTGCTGCGCGAGTCCGGATAGGTCCAGTAACGGTTCCACACGAAGTTGCTGCTGACTGCAGCGCTGAAAGACAGCACGCTCGCCAGCACAATCCCCAGTCTGGTGAAGCGGATCAGCAGGTTGAACACGCCGAAGTCGACCACTGCGCCGACCACGCCGACCACAGCGAACTTTGCAAAGCGTGACGCCTCCCGCCGGCTGCGGGGAGTTGCCAGGTTCATCGGCGCGCCCGGAAATCGGCGATCGTTGCTTGCATGCCGGCTTCCAGGTCGGTGGTCGGCGACCAGCCGAGCAACTGCTGGGCGCGGGTGATGTCGGGCTGACGGCGCTGCGGGTCCGCCGGCGCCCGGGCATCAGGCACCAGGCGCGCCCCGGCCGGATTGTCGGTCAGCCGGTTCACGACTTCGGCCAGCTGGGCGATGGTGATCTCGCTCGGGTTGCCCAGGTTGACCGGGTCGTGGGTGTCCGACATCAACAGGCGGTACAGCCCGTCTACCAGATCCTCGATGTAGCAGAAGGAACGCGTCTGCTGGCCCTCGCCATACAGCGTCAGGGGCTGGCCCTGCAGGGCCTGGCAGATGAAGTTGGGGACCGCCCGGCCGTCGTCCAGGCGCATGCGGGGGCCATAGGTGTTAAAGATGCGTGCGATGCGCGTGTCGAGGCCATGGTAGCGGTGGTAGGCCATGGTGATCGCTTCGGCAAAGCGTTTGGCTTCGTCATATACGGAGCGCGGGCCGGCGGGATCCACATGGCCGAAGTAGGTCTCGCGCTGGGGATGCTCCTGTGGGTCGCCGTACACCTCGGAGGTCGAGGCCAGCAGAAAGCGCGCCTGGTTGGCGCGCGCCACGCCGAGGGCATTGTGGGTTCCCAGTGCCCCGACCTTTAGCGTCTGGATGGGAAGTTGAGGGTAGCCGTAAGGAGAGGTTGGATTCGGGCTGGCCGGTGAGGCGAGATGCAGCACGGCATCGACATGGCCGGGAATGAAGATGAAGTTCGAGACGTCGTGCTTGATGAAGCGGAAATCCTCCCGACCGGCCAGATGGGCGATGTTCTCGATCTGCCCTGTCACCAGGTTGTCCACGACGACGACCTGGTGGCGTTCGGCGAGCAAGCGGTCACACAAATGAGAGCCGATGAACCCGGCTCCGCCTGTAACCAGAACTCTCACCTGTCCTGCCTCCTTGCGCGTGCGACGAGGGCTACGGCCGCTGCTGTCGCCAGCGGGGATGTCTCAGTATGGAGCCAGCTTCAGGCTCCCCCCTTCCAGTCCATCGCAGCCGTCTGGTTGTCGCCAGTCAGTCGCTGGCCCTGGCCAGTCTGGGCGTCGACGATCCACAGGTCGCCGCGGTAGAGCACTGCTACGCGGTCGCCGGCCGGCGACCAGGCCAGCGGACGCGGGGTCAACCCAGCCTCTCCCGGGGGAGGGAAGAGCATCGTTGCTTCGCTGCCATCGCGGTCGACAATGCTCAGTTGATAGCTGCTATTCTGGCTTTCAAGCGGGGCTACGGCCTGCAGGTAAGCGAGGCGGTACGCCAGTTCGCCGCCGGGTTCGACGGTCGCCGGTGAAGCGGACGGGTAGGCGAACATGCCGGTCTGCGGGATCAGCGAGACGCTAGAGGAGGATTCGCTGATCCACGCCGAGAGGTCAAAGGCCGGCGATGAAGCCGGGCTCTCCAAACCCTGCGGCGGGGCGTGGTCGACAAAATACAGCGACTGGTTGTCGCCACCCCAGGACACGCCCGGCACCCAGGCCCAATCGGAGAACGATTGGAAGGGCTGGATCTCGACCAGCGATTGCAGGCCCGGCTCGTCAAGCGGGACGCGCCCGATGCCGTCGGCGCGGGCATACGCGAGCTGGCTGCCATCGGGGGCCCAGGCGTACGAAGTGCCCCACCAGCCATACTGCCCCCCGGCGTTGCTCTCGATCACCTGCTCGCGATCGGTCACGCGCCCGGCGAAGGACAGCGTGAGGAGCCACAGGTCGTTGTTGGCCTGCCAGCCTGGCGCTCCGGGGCTGGGCTCGACGGTTGAGTAGGCGATGGTGTAGCCGTCGATCGCCTGGGGTGACCAATCGGCGAAATGGACGATGTTGCTCACCTGAAGGTCGAGCGGCTCAGCGGCTTCGTCGGAGGTGGAGACGATCCGCAGGCGGTTGATCTCGTCCGCAGCCTCGTCCGTCGGGGTCTGCGAGTACAGCAGCCAGCGGCCATCGGGGGAGAGCCGGAAGACACGGCCGTCCAGGTTCTCGCCGACGACAATCGGGCGGCGATTGCGCGTGTCGTCGCGCATGATCCAGGCATTCCCGCCGGAGAGATAGGCGAGCACGCCATCCACCGAAAGGGGCGCGTACGACAGCTGTGCGCCCATCATGACGATTTCCGGCACGGGAGCCTGCGCCTGGACGACTTTCACCGCCGTGCGCGAGGTGGGCTTGCCCTCTTCTTCGACAATGCGATAGGTAGTTTCCTGTATCCCGTTCACACCCGGCTGCAGCAGGCGCGTTTCGCCTTCGGGCATGGCCTCGTTGCGGATCGTCTGTCGCTCGAAGGGCACGACTTCCGTCTCGACCTCGAAGCGCTCGCTGACGCGGCTGACCCGGATGCGCGTCCCCTCAGCCAGCACGGCGTAGGCCGGCGGGTCCAGCCGATCGGAGGCGCCCAGGGTGATTGCCGCCAGCTCCAATGCCTGCAGGGCGGTGGAGCCGGATGGAACCCGAATGGGGATTTCGTCACCGTCAACCAGAAGCGTGACGTCGATCGCGCCGGCGGTGGTGGTCGGCGCAACACAGGCAGCTAGGCAGACGGCCAGCACCAGCCCGAGCACAGCTGAGGAGAGGTGAACGCGGCGCGCTTTCATGAGGTGGGCGCTGCCGGGCTGGTATAATGCCCCTGCGGCACTAGCGCAGCTCACCGACAATGGCGATCTGTCCCTCATTGACTACCAGGGAAGTCACCCGGACGCCGGTCGCCAAGGATCCCAGTGGCCCGGAAAGCACTTCTGTCAGGATGGCCGAAATGCTCTCCTTGACCGCCTCCGGCGCTGGCGCCGGGCCCAGTTCCGCCGACTCGATCCGGAAGGCAATGCCTCCCGCGGGACTCACCTCGGGCACAATCGTCACCAGTAAGCCAGCTCTTAGCACGCCCTGCTGGATCGTTCCTTGGATGCGCAGCCTGCCGTCACGCAGGGTCACTTGGGGATCGGAGAAGATCGGGTCCTGCTGCGTGGCCAGGTACTCAAGGATGTACCCGGTGAGCTGAGCTTCGTCCAGGAGGATCACGACCTCGCCGGTCCCTGCAGCGCCCTCGACGGCGGATTGCCAGGCCTGCTCCAGGCTTGCGCCGGGGTCGGTGGCCGGGGTGACCGGCTGGGCGGGCAGCGGAGGCCCGCCGACGTCAATCTGACAGGCCAGCGATACCGCCGCCAGGCTGAGGGCCGCAAGTATGATTGGGAGATGTCTGTTGGTCATTGGCCTATGAGCACGGGGCAAGATTCTCGGTCGGAGCGGGATTATAGCACGCCGGCAGGGCCATCCCCCGACGGTGGGCTGACCGCGCGCCTTGAAGCGCTGCTATTCGTGGCCGGGGCGCCGGCGACGTCCGCCCAGTTGGCTGCGGCGCTGGGCATTTCTCCGCGAGAGGTCGAACATGGCCTGCAGGCGCTCGATGACGCCTGCGCCGGCGGCGGCATCCGGCTGCAGTGGCACCAGGGTGCAGTCCAGCTGACCAGCGCATCGGAGTTTGCCCAGGATGTCGAGCGCTTCCTGAACCTGGAAAGCACGACGCGGCTGACGCGCGCCGCCCTCGAGGTGCTGGCGATCGTTGCCTACGAACAGCCGGTGACGCGCCCGAAGATCGATGCGGTGCGCGGCGTGAACTCCGAAACTTCGCTGCAGACGCTGCTGCGCCACGGGCTGGTGGAGGAGGTCGGGCGGGCTGAGGGCGCCGGTCGACCGATCCTGTACGCGACGACGCCCCAGTTCTTGCAGCATTTCGGGCTGACCCGGCTGAGCGAGCTGCCGCCGCTCCAGGTCGAAGCGGGGGTCGAGCCAGCGGCGGAGGAAGAAGTGCCGCCGGCGGCGGAATCGGCCGAGGCCGAGTGATGGGGGTCCGGCTGCAGAAAGTGCTGGCGCAGGCTGGGATCGCTTCGAGGCGGGCCTCCGAGGAGATCGTGCGGGCGGGCCGGGTGCGCGTGAACGGCAAGCCGGCTGTGCTGGGAATGGTCGTGGACCCGGCAACCGATCAGATCGAGCTGGACGGCCTGCCGCTGGTAGGCGCGCAAACCCTGGGGTATGTGATGCTCAACAAGCCGCCCGGGGTGCTGTCGTCGCTTCAGAGCCAGGGCGGCCGGCGAACCGTGCGCGATCTGCTGCCGCACGAACTCCGGCTGTACCCGGTGGGGCGGCTGGACCTGCACAGCGAGGGTCTGTTGTTGATGTCGAACGACGGCGCGCTGGCCGAGCGGCTGACCCATCCCCGCTACGAGCACGAGAAGGTCTATCAGGTTCTGCTGGATCACCGCCCCACGGCGGCGCAGCTTGAGACCTGGGGGCGCGGCTTGCGACTGGCCGACGGCACTCGCTTTGGGCCGGCTCAGGTGCGCTTGCGGCCTCAGGCTACGGACGAGCACTGGATCGAGGTCGTGCTGCGCGAGGGGCAGAAGCGTCAGATCCGGCGCAGCGCGGAAGCATTGGGGCTGCGGGTTCGGCGGCTCGTCCGCACCGGCTTTGCCGGGCTCGAGCTGGGGCGCCTGGCCTCGGGGGAGTGGCGCGAGTTGACCGAGGCTGAGGTCCGCCGGTTGCGACGGGGGGCGCCGCCCAGGACGGGCGAGCGGAAAACTATAGGGAGACCTAAGGTGGAGAAGGTGGGCAACCCATGACCGAAGGAACTGGAATGGCGCCCGAGGCGCAGGCCGACGACGAGCTCCTCGATCGCAAGCTGACGATCCGCTGGGAGGTCGTGGCCTTCATCCTGCTGGTGCTGCTGGCGGTAATCAGCCGCATGGCCGACCTGGAAACCAGGGTGATGAGCCACGACGAGAGCCTGCACACCTATTATTCATGGCTGCTCTACCAGGGCCGCGGCTTTCAACACACGCCGCTGATGCATGGACCGCTTCAGTTCCATCTTGTGGCGGCTTCGTACTTCCTGTTCGGCGATACCGACGCCACGGCGCACATTCCAGCGGCTTTGGCAGGCGTGGCCGCGGTCGGCCTGCTGTGGTACTTCCGTCGATGGCTGGGGACGCTGGGTGCGATCGCGGCGGGCGCGCTGATGCTGGTCTCCCCCTACATGCTGTACTACTCGCGCTACGTGCGCAATGAGGCCTTCGTTGTCGTGGAGGCCCTGTTGATGTTCCTGGCGGTGTTCCGCTACGTTGAGTCCCGCCAGAGCCGCTGGCTGTACTTGTTGGCCGCGGCGCTGGCGCTCCACTTCAGCACCAAAGAGACTCATTTCATCTATGTTGCGCAGCTGCTGATCTTCCTGGCAGCCGTGCTGGCGTGGCAACTGCTGCGCAGCCGGTGGCCCAGGCCGACCCTGAAGACGGGTTTCATCGTAGGCCTGGTGGCAGCTGCGGTTGGCGCCTTCGTCGCATTGCTGGCGATCGTCCGGGAGCGATCGGGCAGCGGCATGGTGGGGACGGCCGAAACCGTGGCGCCGCTGGTTCCCGGAGAGAGCGTCGCCTTCGCCGGCGCCTTCCAATCGCCGCTGGTGGCCATGGGCGTCTTGCTTGCGCTGGCCGGGAGCCTGCTGCTGGCGTTGATGGTGGTGCTCGCCTTCGGGCGCCGCCTTCGATCCGAGTTCCCTTACCTGGACCTGCTGGTTGTCATTGGGACGCTCACCGTCCCGCTGCTGGCCTCGATCCCGGCATACCTGGTCGGTTGGGACCCCCTGGCCTACAACGACCCGTTGTCGGTGAACAAGACCAGCGCGGTGGTCCTGCTGCTGATTGGCCTGTCGGCGGCCGTTGGGCTGCTGTGGGACTGGCGACGGTGGGTCATCGCGGCGGGACTGTTCGCTGCGATCTCGATCCCGTTGTACTCGACGCTGTTCACCCACGGCCCGGGCGTGCTCTCCGGCCTGGTGGGTTCGCTGGGCTACTGGCTGGTGCAGCATGGGGTCGAGCGGGGCAGCCAGCCGCTGTACTACTACTTGCTGATCCAAGTCCCGACCTATGAGTTCCTGCCCGCCCTGGCGGCGCTCTTCGCCGGGGTGTATGCGCTGGCTGGCTACCACCGCCGTAGCGGGACACCGCCGATTGCATCCAAAGGCAGCTTCCCGGTTCCGGAGTTCCTGGCGTACTGGGGCGTGACCTCGCTGCTGGCCTATACATTCGCCGGGGAGCGGATGCCCTGGCTCACGGTTCACATCGCGCTTCCGCTGATCCTGCTCGGAGGCTGGGGGATCGGCTTGTTGTTACAGAGCATCGACTGGCGGGCCTTCCGTCAGGGGCGGGCGTGGTCGGTGTTGCTGGCCGTGGGCGTGCTGTTGCTGGCGCTGCCCAAGTCCCTGTCCTACCTGCTCGGGAGTCCGTCGCCGTTCCAGGGAAAGGAAATGCTCCAGCTGGAGGCGACGACCGGTTTCCTGGCGGCGACGGCGGCCACCATCGGCGCAATCCTGTGGCTGGCGTTCGCGGTTCGCGGCTGGACCTGGAAGCAGTTGGGCCA
>JBFYRF010000237.1:0-2819 GCA_041302385.1 Anaerolineales bacterium
CGTGGTTGCATACGATGGGTATAGCGAACGGAGTCTGCGTTGGGGATGTACCTTCATCCGACGGCGCCCGCTGTCAGGAATGCCTCGATGCCCTTGCGCACCATCATCACGGCGATGGCGGCAAGCAGCAGCATGGCGATCTTGGAAACGATTTTTTCGCCCACCCGCCCCAGCACCCTGCCGATGCTGCCGGCGAAGCGGAACACGATGCCGGCGATCAGGATGTTGGCGACGATCGCCGCCGCCGTCCAACCGGCGCCATATTGGTTGAGCAGGAGCATTGAGGTGGTGAGCACGGCGGGCCCGGTGATCAGCGGCACGCCCAGGGGAACGGCGCCCAGGCTATCGGCATCGACCTGGCGCTGGAGCTTGTCGTTGGCGAGCAAATCGCCCATGGCCAGGATGAACAGCAGGATGCCGCCCGCCACCATGAAATCGGCCACCGTGATGCCGAGCAGGTCGAGGATCGCCGTGCCCAGCGCGAGAAAGGCCAGTGCCACCGCCGTCGCGGTGGTCACGGAGTAAAAGATCGCCCGACGCACCTGGCGTGGTTCCATGCCTTGGCTCAAGGTGAGGAATGCGGGCAGAACGCCGATCGCGTCCACCGCCACGAACAGGGGCACGAAGCAGAGCCAGAATTCATTCATGCCGTGGACTCCTGCCGCGTCTGGATGACCTCATGCAGGACGCTGTTTTTGCCTTTCTGCTTTGCGTCGTACATCAGCTTATCGGCCAGTTTCATCAATGCATCGATGCTCTCCGGCGGGGTCATGAACGTGGCCACGCCAAAGCTGCCCGTTATCGGCCAACCGCCCTGTTGCATGTCTTGTGTCAACTGCTGTCGCAGCTTGGTGGCGATGGCCCAGGCCGCTTCGCGTCCCGTCTCCGGCAGCAGAATCGCGAACTCGTCGCCGCCGAGCCGAGCTGCGACATCCGTCGTGCGGATGTTTTTTTGCAGCGTCTCGGCCACGCTGCATAGCACCCGATCCCCTTCGTCATGGCCATCGCGATCGTTGACCGATTTGAAGTTATCCAGGTCCAGGGAGATCAGGGTGAGCGGATGCCGGTAACGTCGTGCCCGCATGATCTCGGCGTCGCCGTGCTCATGGAAGGCGCGCCGATTCGGCAACTGCGTGAGCAAATCGACCCTGGCCATGGTCGATTCGTGTTCATGCGCTCTTTTCAGCCTGTCGACCAGCACGATGACCAGCGCAAACACGCTCAGCCTGATGGCATCGTTGACCAGCAGCGCCTGGAGATCGGCGCCAGGGGGCGCCGCGAGCCAATCCGCGACCATCCAGACCGCCGCGCCGAGCAAGGCCGTGATGAACCCCGCTTTTGCGTTGACATACCAGCAAACGGCTATCACGGGGAGCAGAAAGACGATATGAAACTCGTATTTCGGGCCCGTCAGGTAATGCGCAAGCCCGGATAGCAGTATCCAGACCAGGCTCGCCGCAATCAGCCCTGTCCGCTGGCGCCCGTGCGCTTTCCAATCGATGGCCTGGTCAAAGTTCATCGCCGTCATGGGGGCGTCTTGATGCCCTCATCGTCCAGATGCGCCGCCCATTCGCGCCACACCGCCCAGGCCACGGCCAGGATGATGGGGCCGGCGAACAGCCCGACCAGGCCGAAAGCCAGCAGGCCGCCCAGCACGCCGAACAGCACCAGCAGGAAGGGAATGGCGCCGACGCTGCTGATGAATATGGGGCGCAGCACGTTGTCAATCTGGCTGACCACCGCCGCGCCCCAGATCCAGACGCCGATGGCCGCAGCAGTCTCGCCCTGGAACAGCAGCCAGGCGCCTGCGCCACCCCATGCCAAGGGTGTGGCGAACGGAATCAGCGCGAACAAGGCTGTCAGTGCGCCCAGTGTCACCGGCGAAGCCAGCCCCGCCACCCAGTAGCCGGCCCCGGCGAAGGCGCCCTGGACCAGGGCGGTGAGCAGGATGCCGTAGACCACGGCGCGGGTGGTGGTGCCGGCGGCGGCGAGATAGCCGTGCGTGTTTTCGCCGATGAAACGCGCCAGGACATGGCGCAGCTCGCGCACCATGCGCGCGCCATCGCGATAGAAGAAGAACAGAATCACCAGCACCAGCACCAGCTTGGCCAGATTGCGGCCGATGCCGCCAGCAAGCTGGGCCGCATCGCCGGCATGTGCGGCGAACCAGGCCTTGACCGCAGCGATCACGCTTTGCGGGTCGGCGACCAGCAACGTCCGTTGCTGCGTTAGCCAGTCGCCTAGCCCAGGCACGCCGCGCAGGAATTCCGGCACTTCCGGTGGCGCGGCCGCGAAAGCCAGCAAGGCGCGATACACCCCGCCCACCTCCTGTTGCGCCACCCAGCCCAGCCAAAGCACGGGCGCGAACAGGGTCAGCGCCGCCAGCCCGACTGCCAAACCGGCGGCCAGCGTATCGCGGCCGCTGCAGCGCGCGTGTATCCACTCGGCCAACGGCCAGGAGGCATAGGCCAGCACGCCCGCCCAGACCAACGGCACGAGGAAGGGCGTCAATACCAGGAAGGCGAGCAATGCCAGGCCGGCCAAGGCCAGCCAGGGCGCCAGGCGGCGGGCCAGGGGGGAGGCAGATGGCCCGGCGGCAGCCATGCCTTATTCCCGGGCGGGCGCGGACTGAGCCTCCCGGAGGGATTTCTGGGCTTCCAGCGCTTGCGTGGTGGCGGACTGCTTCATCGCCACGCTACCCAGCATGGCGAACAGGACCAGGAGTGCAAGCCCGACCACGCCCACGGCGATGCGGAAGCCGAGGTAGGCGTTGGGGGTGGCATTGGGTGTGGTGTCGGATTCGGTGTCGTTCATGTCGA
>JBFYRF010000267.1:0-28859 GCA_041302385.1 Anaerolineales bacterium
GCCGCCCACGGCCGGGGCGACCACGCGCAGGTCGCTCTGTGAGATCCCCAGCGTCTTGGCGATCAGATTGCGCTGGGCGAATGGTGACTGCGACGAGGCCCACAGCGTCACCTTGCCGCTGTCTTCCACGAGTGCCACCGCAACGTGCGGCTCGATGGGCACGTGTTGGATGTGGGGGATGGTGTACTTGCGCTCAACAATGGCGGCGCATATTCCCCACACTTCCGACGGGTCGCCCTTGCGAATCTTGAAGTGGTTCGAGATGTTGGTGCCGTTCTGGGGGAAAATGAACGGTGCGACGACGTAATCCTCGAGTTTCGGATGCAGGAGCGGGGCGTCCGCCTTCGCTCCTTGCTCCGGGTCGAACACGGCCGGCAGAACCTCGTACTTGACGTCGATTAGCTCGAGCGCGTTCTCGGCAATGGTCTCGCTGATCGCGGCCACGCCGGCTACCGGGTCGCCAACATAGCGCACCCGGTCACGGCAGAAAATGTGCCGGTCCTGCAAGTACAAGCCGATGTACCCGGGATAATCTTCCCCTGTCACGACCGCCACCACCCCGGGCAAAGCGCAGGCACGTGAGGCGTCGATTTTCACAATGCGGGCATGTGGATGCGGACTGCGCTTGATGCGGGCGAACAGCAGACGCGGGCCGAAGGGGATATCGTCTGTGTACTGCACTGCACCGGTGACCTTCTCGTGTGCGTCGATCCGTGCCGGGCTGGCGCCGATGGGCGAGGCGAGGGGGGCGGGGGAGGCCTTCTTGGCTGACATGGGCGCCTCCTAACTCGCCGTGGCGGCGCTGCGCACCGCCTCCAGGATGGGCAGGTAGCCGGTGCAGCGGCACAGGTTGCCGACCAGCGCCTCGCGGATCTCGGCATCGGTCGGGTGCGGGTTGCGGTCGAGCAGGGCGCGGGCGGTCATGAGCACCCCGGGGGTGCAGAATCCGCACTGCACCCCCCCGGCGGTGATCATGGCCGCTTGCAGCGGATCGAGCTTGCCACTGCGGCTCAGGCCCTCAACTGTCCGCACCGAGGCGCCTTCGCACTCCACCGCCAGCACCATGCAGCTGTTCACCGGCTCGCCATCCAGGATCACCGTGCAGGCGCCGCACTCGCCGGCGGCGCAGCCGCACTTGGTCCCAGTCAAACCGAGACGCTCGCGCAGGCACTCCATCAGCGTCATTTGCGAAGGCACCGCCGCGACTGCCGGCTCTCCGTTGACGGTCATCTGGATCGTGTGTTGCGCCACATCGACCTCCACTCAAGCCAGCAAGCGTTGCCAGACGTCGGTCACGGCCTGGCGGACCAGATTGCGCACCATCCTGCGGCGGTACTCGGCGCCGCCGCGGACGTCATCGATCGGGTTGCAGGCGGCCATCGCCGCATCGGCCGCGGCGCGGATCGTCGATTCGTTGATCGGCTCCCGGCACAGCAACTCCGCCGCAGCCTCGACCAGCAGCGGCACCGGTGCGACCGAGGCCAGTGCGATGCGGAAGCGGAAGCCCGAGCCGGCCGATGGATCGGGGTAGCCCAGAGCTGTGACGCCGACAATCGCCAGGTCGCTCAGCGCGTTCCGCCCGAGCTTGAGGTAGTGGCCAAACGCGCCTGCGGGAGGCGGCGGCAGGCGCAGGGCGGTGACGATCTCCCCGCTGGCCAGGGCGGTCTTGCCCGGGCCGAGGAAGAACTGACGCAAAGGAATGCTGCGCCCACCACCCGTGCCGTGAACCTCCAGCAAACCGTCGAACACCAGGCAGGCGCCGGTCGTGTCCCCGGCGGGCGAGGCGTTGCACAGGTTGCCGACGACCGTGGCGCGCGTTCGGAGCGGGAAGCTAGCCACGCTGCGCGCCGCCTCTGCCAGCAGAGGATAGTGCCGGGCGATGGCGGGATCCTCGATCACCTGGTTCATGCTCGCGGCTGCGCCGAGGCGCAATCCTTGCGCAGCGTCAAACTCGATCGTGCGCATGCCGGGCAGGTGCTTGACGTCCACCAGGTACGTGTCATGCCAGACACCATCTCGCAGGCGGACGAAAGTGTCGGTGCCACCCATGAACGGGCGCGCCTGGCCGGCGTGCTCCTTCAGGTAGCGGCAGGCTTCGTCCAGTCCGGTGGGACGGATGTAGTCGAATTCGGGGAGTCCGGGGCGGGCGTTCGTCATGCTCTCACCCTCGTCTGGATGTCCTCGGGCCGACCGCCAGGGAAGGCAAGCCCGCCTCCGGCACGGAGGCAGGTATGGCCCGAGCGATCCCCCTCCCGGAGGCGATATTGCCCCCGGGAGGGGCTGGCGGATGGGAGACTACAGGTTGATATCCTCCCGGTCCTGAATGCCGAACTTCGACGGTGGTAGCGCCAGGAAGATCAGGTTGGTCACGATGCCGACGATGGCCGCGAACACAATCGCCGGGATGCCGTTCGGGAAGATCACCGGGATCGGGAACGGATACAGCCCGTTCGGGAGCGCCAGGTTGCCGCCAATCCCCGTGATCAAGATGATGGCGCCCACCGCCAGCTGGCGCGGCTCGAACAGATTGACTCGCTCCGACTGGATCAGCGCGATACCTTGCATGCCGATGACGCCGAATAGATAGATGGCCAGACCGCCGGTCACGGCCACCGGGATGGTGTTGACCAGCGCCGCCAGCTTTCCGACGAAGCCGAGCAGGATGGCGATCCCGCCGGCGGCGAAGAGCACCGGCACGGAGTAGTTGCGGGTGATCGCCATCAGCGAGTTGTTCTCGCCGTAGTTCGTGCCGGCACATCCGCCCAGCATCCCGACCACGATGTCATCGCTGCCGTCGGCCACCAGGTTCAGCCCGATCAGCTTCTTGATCTCGAGCGGCGCCTTGCCCAGTTCCTTGGCCAGCTGATCGATGTACAGGCTCATCTGGTACAGATGGGCGGTGCTCTCTGGGATGGTGGCGATGGCGATCAGCGAGATGCTGACGATCACTGCCCAGGCCCGTGGATCGGTGAAGGCCGGCAGGGTGATGTTAGGGACTCGCAACCAGGCGGCCGTGGTCACAGGGGTGAAGTCGACCAGCCCCATCGCCAGTGCCAGCAGGTATCCGACGATGGCGCCCAACAGGATGGGCAACATCCCCAGCAAACCCCGGTTCTGCAAGTACACCGAGAACAGGATGGTGACCAGTAGCGTGACGAAGGCGACCAGCCAATTGGCGCCAGCCATCCCAAGTGCGGAGCCAGCCAGGGCGATGCCGATCACGATCGCCATACTGCCGGTGATCACCGGCGGCAGCACCTTGTCCAATGCGGCCTTGCCAACCCGCATGATCAGCAGGCCGATCAGGATCTCCAGTATGCCGGTTCCGATGATGCCGACCTGAACCAGGCGCACGCCTTCGGGGCAGTAGAAAGTCGCCGGGTCGGCGAAGCAGTCGCTGGCGTACAGGCTCATCACCGTGATCACAACCGCAATATACGAAAAGCTCGAGCCGTAGTACATCGGGATTCGGCGCTTGGTGACCAACAGAGCGATGATCGTGCCAATGCCGCTCGCCAGCAGCGTGACACCAACATCGAACTTGGTCAGAATGGCCACCAGCACAGTGGCCGGAAACATCGTCAGGACTTGCTGAATACCCAGGCTGAGCATGGCGCCGATCGGCGGTCGGTCTGCGGGAAGATAGCCGATGACTTTCTTGTCTTGCGAAGCTTCCATATCCGATCCACTCCTCTCCTGCGTCGGGGGTCCAGATGCTGCAGTGGTCAACGGCCGGACCATGCGTCGGGGGTTGGGTGGGGGGCACCTCCTCTCGCGGCAGCAGGTTCCGTCGGGCCGCCTCCTTCAGGCGAGCCCACGGGGTGGGGTGAGAAGCTTGATTCCATTCTATGGAGCGGTTACCTGCATGTCATATACCGAAAGTCACCAGGATGCAAACGGCGCCGCTGGTCGGGACGCACCCCCAGAGACCGCTAGCGGTCAACCATCCTCTCCAATGACCCCGTTCAGGCATCGACCGGCTGGCCGAGCTCGCGCCGGGTTGAGGGACCGTCCGGCGTCGGGGGGCTATACTCGTGGAATGGCCGGGGTCCTGGCGGGGAGCAAGGAGCAGCTGCAGGCGATGGGCTGCCGGGCGAAGGCGATCGGGTGGCATGCCCAGCAGCTATTGACTTGCAGGGGGAAGGCTTCGGTCCGCGGTGTGACCTCGCGCGGGTTGTTTGTCCAGACAAGTGATGGGGCACTCTTCCTCTCTACTGAGGCGGAGCGCGGTCCCCTGACGATCAACATTGCCGGCGATCGCTCCTGGCTCTCCCTGGCTCAGGAGGACACTACCTGCGTCATCATGCCCCGCACTTTGCGTCTGCTCCCATCCGGCCTGACGGTCACCCTCGACTCGGCACTCGTTTGGCGTTCCCCTCGCCGCCTGCTGGTGGCAGATTCGCCAGCCGAGCAGCGCCTTCGGTTTGCCAGAATGAGCCAATGCGTACCCCAACCGCCTTCTGTGATCGGGATGGCCCAGCTTTCGGAATGGATCGCGCAGGGCTTCCCCGAGGCTGCGCGCCCAGCACACCCGCAGGCTGAGCGGTGCGCCCGGCTTGGCCGGGCGGTTGCCGAGGGTGAGGCAGGCTCGTTCGCAACGCTGATCGAGGGCTTGTTGGGGTGGGGACATGGCCTGACACCCTCCGGAGACGACTTCATTATCGGCCTGCTGCTTGCGCTTCGGCGCGCCGGCGATGCACGGGATGCCTCGGCGTCCATTCTCGAGGCCGCTGCGCGCCTGGTGAATGAGAAGGCAAGGGAGCGGACCACGGCGATCAGTGCGGGGCTGCTGGGCTGCGCCGCGCAGGGTGAGGCCGATGAGCGGCTGATCGCGCTGGTCGATCACGTGCAGGCCGGCGCGCCCGGGCAAGCCGAGGCCCAGCAGGCGGCATCGAGCTGGGGCGCGACCTCCGGGTGGGACGCCTTCGCCGGGATGGGCGTCACGCTGGGGCAAGGCGGCTAAGCCGTAAGAGCCACCCGCGCATCGCCGCTCCCAACTCAACTCGCAGATTCTGCCGGATAGGTCGCCGCAGCAACAACGTCGTAAGGACGGCCGTGCCGCCGGGGGAAGCAGCTCGCGCAGGCAGGGGCGATTCCGCTGGCGCGAACCGGTGCTACAATCCGCCGCCATCTGACCCGCATGACCTTTCTGCGCGCCCTCCGTCATCGCCCCTTTGCCTTGCTCTGGACCGGCCAGACGATCTCGCGCCTGGGCGATTCGCTGTACCGGATCGCGTTGGCCTGGTGGGTGCTGGAAGAGACCGGCTCGGCGGAGGCGATGGGGACCGTGTTGCTGTTCTCTTTCGCCCCGATGCTGCTCTTTCTGCTGGTGGGTGGGGTGGTCGTCGATCGTCTGCCGCGTCTGAAGGTGATGTTCGCCGCCGACCTGGTCAACTGCGCGGTCGTCGGATTGCTGGCCTACCTGGCGGCCGCCGGGCGGCTTCAGGTGGTGCATGTGTATGCCGCCAGCGCCGTCTTCGGGTTAGCGGAGGCGTTCTTCTTTCCGGCCTACAACGCCTCGATCCCCCAGATTGTCCCGGCCGAGTCCCTGCCCAGCGCCAACTCGCTGACCAGCTTGTCGTGGCAGCTCTCCTCCGTCGTTGGCCCGGCGCTGGGCGCAACCCTGGTTGCCACGGCCGGAGTGCCGGCTGCCTTCGCCTTGGATTCGGCCTCCTTCCTCGTGTCGGCGATGTTCCTTGTGCCCATCCTGCGGGTGTTGCCCGCGCCGCGCCGCAGCGAATCCAACCCGAGCGGCCTGGCTGATCTGCGCCACGGGCTAGATCTGGTGTTGTCCAAGCCGTGGCTGTGGGTGAGCATTGGCGTCTTCGCCTTCATCAACGTCACCGACAGCGGGCCGCGCAACGTTGCGCTGCCTTTCCTGATTCACGACAAGCTTGGGCTGGAGGTGGACGCGCTGGGGGCCGTCAGTGGGATCACCGCCGCCGGCTCGGTGCTCAGCGCCGTCTACCTGGGGCGCAAGAAACGCCTGCGACGGCGCGGTCTGCTGGCCTACGCTGGCGTGATCACCGGCGGGCTGATGCTGATGATCTACGGCCTGGCGCCCAGCATTGCCTGGCTGGCGGCGGCCGCCGTGGTCTACGGCATGGCGTTCGCTGCCACGGGCCTGGTGTGGACCAACACCCTCCAGGAGCTGGTCCCGACGGAGGCGCTGGGGCGGGTGTCGAGCATCGATGCGCTGGGATCGTTCGTGCTGATGCCGCTGGGGTTCTACGCCGCCGGCGTGCTCACCGACCGTTACGGCGCATCCCTGGCGTTTCTGGTGGGCGGCGCGGCGACCATCGCCCTGGCGCTGCTGGCACTTTCCCATCCGGCTGTTCGACAGCTGGACTGATGCGTCCCCGGCAAGGGGCCATCACCAGCGATCGGGGGCAGTCCGGCGGCTTCGACAGCCCTTCGCCCTCCCGGGCGAGCGCACAGCACATACCCCCCAGCCTGGGACAGGCCGCGAGCCCTCGCAGCAGGGTTGTAGCTCCTGGAAGCGATCGCAGCCGCCCACTCCGGCCTGTGGCAACGCAGCCCAAGCCTTATCTGCCGGGGGCGGAGGGTGACCGAGGTACCCGCGTCGGGCAGGCAGATCCGGGCAGGGCAGGGCGCTGGCCGGGTCCGGCGCGGTCGCGCGGCAGCTTGACTTCCGGGCGAACTTGCCCTATCATCATGATGTAATGACATTATGCTCGGAGGAGTCTGCCAGGCCCCATGCCCGCTCGTCCGGCTCGAAAGACCCAGCCCCGCTGGCAGGTCGACCGGGACAATCCGGTGCCGCTGCATGTGCAGCTCAAGCAAGCGCTGAGCGACTCGATCCAGCGGGGGGTGTGGAAGCCCGGACAGCAATTGCCGGGCGAGCCGGAGCTGTGCCGGGCATTCGGCGTCAGCCGCACGACCGTACGCCAGGCGCTGAACGAATTGGCGCGCAAGGGCGTCGTGGTGCGCGAGCAGGGGCGAGGCACCTATGTCGCTCAGCCCAAGCTGGTCGGCAGCGTCGCCCAGCGTCTGTCCGGCTTCCACGAGGACATGACCGCCCTGGGTCGCCCGCTGGTCAGCCAGGTGCTGCGCCAGCAGGTGATTCCGGCGGACGAACAAGTGGCCGAGCGGCTCGACCTCAAGCCCGGCGATCCGGTGGTGGAGATCGAGCGGCTGCGCCTGGTCGAAGGTCAGCCGGTGGTGCTGACCACCACTTACCTGCCGCAGGCGCTGTGTCCGGGTCTGGCGACGGCCGATCTGCGGCGCCGCTCGCTGTACGAGTACCTGTACACCGAATGCCGGCGCTCGCTCGCCCGTGGCTGGCGCACGATCGAAGCCGTCGCCGCCGACAGCCGACAGGCACGCCTGCTGGCCACGCGCAAAGGCGCCCCGCTGATCTTGCTGCACAGCGTCAGCTGCCTCTCCAATGGCCGGCCGATCGAGTACTACTTCGCCTACCATCGCGGCGACCGTTCACGCTTCGAAGTCGAACTGGTGCGCGGCCAGCCCACCGGCTCTCGCCGTCGGCGTGGGGGACGTCTTCCCTCCGCCAGCGGACAGCTGATCGGAATCGGTTGAGTTGCATGGCGGATAACAGTCTGTGTCTCTGGAGCAGTCGGTGACGAGCAAAGAGCAGGTTCGGGCCCGAGTGCGCAGCGTGGTCTATCGCACGTTGGGGCGTGAAGCCGTCGGACAGCAGCCCCCGAGGCGGCCGCTGGTCACCGAGCACGATCTGCACGACCTGCCGTTCGGCTCCGAGCTCCGGCTGCCGCCGATGGCCCTGGTCACGCCGCTGGCGCGCCAGGTGGCGATGGATCGCCGCTTGCGCATAGTCACCGATGACGTGCCTTCGCCTCGCCCGCAGGCTGTCCCGTCACCGGCAGCCTCGCGCAGGGCGGTTGCGTTGGGTGCTGACCACGGCGGCTTCGCTCTGAAAGAGGCCCTCAAGCCCTTCCTGGCCAGGCTCGGGTACGGTGTGGTCGATTGCGGAACGCAGGGGACCGAGGCCGTTGACTACCCTGACTTCGCCCTGGCGGTGGCCGAGCTGGTGGGACAGGGGCGGGTGGAGCGGGGGATCTTGATCGACGGCGCCGGCATTGGCTCGTGCATGGCGGCCAACAAGGTCCCCGGCGTGCGGGCGGCGCTGTGCTACGACCAGTCGTCGGCCGTCAACAGCCGCGAGCACAACGACGCCAACGTGCTCACCCTGGGCGCCGGGCTGATCGGCGCCAGTCTGGCGCAGCAGATTGTCAAGACTTGGTTGGAGACGTCATTCGGTGGCGGGCGCCATGCACGGCGGGTGGACAAGATCATGCAGATCGAACGGCGCTTCGCCCGGTAGCGGACAAGGATCAGGACCCTCCACGCATGAGACAGATCGACGACGCAACCCTGGATCAAATCATTGAACAGATCACCAGCCAGGTGCTGATCCTGCTGCAGGACGACCCGGCAGCCGGACAGGCTGCTGCGGTGGCGCCGCTCTCGGCGCACAACTTCGCCGAGCGCGTGCAGCCGGTACTCAGCGCCGGCGCCGATCGTCTGGCCAGCACGCTGGGGGTCACCCCGGCGGCCGACGCCCGTCTCGGGCACATGATCGATCACACGCTGCTCAAGCCCGAGGCCAGTCAGGACCAGATCGCGCAGCTGTGCTTTGAGGCGCGCAAACATGGCTTTGCCTCGGTGTGTGTCAACCCGACGCATGTCAAGCTGTGCGCCGACCTGCTCAAAGGCAGCGGCGTCCCGGTGTGCACGGTGATCGGGTTCCCGCTGGGCGCCACGCCGACCGATGTCAAGGTGTTCGAAGCCCAGCAGGCGATCCGCGAGGGCGCCAGTGAGCTGGATATGGTGATCAACGTCGGGGCAATCAAGTCCCGCGACTACGAGCTGGTTGAGCGCGACATTGCTTCGATCGCGCGCGCCTGCCACGCCGGGAACGCCATTCTCAAGGTGATCATCGAAGCGGCGCTGCTCACCGACGAAGAGAAGGTGATCGCCTGCCAGCTGGCCAAGGTGGCCGGAGCGGATTTCGTCAAGACCTCCACGGGCTTTGGCCCAGGCGGGGCGACGCCCGAGGATGTAGCACTGATGCGCCGCGTGGTGGGCCCGTCGATCGGCGTCAAAGCCGCTGGCGGCATTCGCACCTACGCCGATGCCCAGAGGATGATCGCCGCCGGAGCCAGCCGCATCGGGGCCAGCGCCTCAGTCAAGATCCTCCAGGAGGCCGAGAAATGAGTTGCCAGGAGAAGCGCGCATGACGGTTGACCTGCGTACCTACGTTTTTCTGGACAGCCTGCAGCTGCAACACGCCGGTTTCCTGGGCACGGTGGCCCAGGGATTTCTCCCGCTGCCGAACGATGCTTCGCTGTGGATCGAGATCTCCCCCGGGATCGAGGTCAATCGCATCACGGACATTGCACTGAAGTCGACGCGGGTCCGGCCGGGAATGCAGATCGTCGAGCGATTGTTCGGGCTGCTCGAAGTGCATCACGAGGACCAGGCCGAGGTGCGCGCCGCTGGCGCGGCGATCCTGCGCGCGCTGGAACTCGAGGAGACGGACCGCATCAAGCCCAAGGTGATCTCGAGTCAGATCATCCGCCACATCGATGCGCATCAGGTGCAGCTGATCAACCGCCTGCGCCACGGCCACATGCTGCTGGCAGGCCAAACGCTGTATGTGCTCGAGGTCGAGCCGGCGGGCTATGCTGCCCTGGCGGCCAACGAGGCCGAGAAGGCCGCGCACATCAATATTCTGGAAGTGCGCGCCTTCGGCAGTTTCGGCCGGGTCTACCTGGGCGGCGAGGAGCGCGACATCATGGCCGGCTATGGTGCGGCGGTTTCCGCCATTGAAGGCGTGAGCGGCCGGGAGGCCACGGGCGGGCGGCGCGACTGAGTCGGCGCCAGCCGCAGGGAATTATCGCAGCATCACATCATCCCGCACTGGGTCAGGAGGAAAGAGTGGACGAGGCATACGGAGCAACGGAAGCGCTGGGGATGATCGAGACCCGCAGCTACCCGGCCATGGTCGAGGCAGCCGACGCCATGGTCAAGGCGGCCAAGGTCGAGTTGGTCGCCTATGAGAAGACCGGTGGCGGGCACGTGACGGCCATTGTGCGCGGCGACGTGGCGGCGGTCAAGGCAGCCGTCGAAGCCGGGGCGCGTGGGGCGGAGAAGGTTGGTGAGGTGGTTGCCATCCACGTCATCCCGCGGCCGCACGCCAATGTCGACCGCACGCTCCCGTTGGGTCGCGGCCCCGCCAAGGGCGGATAGCCGCCGGTTCGGCCGGCCGCGGCAAGGTCTAGCCGGCTGGCACCCACACGGATCGCGGGGCGCTGCCGGCGGTTGTGGCCGGAAGCGCCGGGAGGTGCGCATGCTCTTGGGCAAAGTGGTCGGCACGCTGGTGGCCACGCGCAAGGAGCCCAGCCTGGAAGGGCTGAAGTTCTTGGTGCTGCGCCAGTTGGATATCGACGGCAAGGAGTTGGCGGGCTACCGGGTGGCCGCTGACGCCGTCGGGGCAGGCCTGGGGGAGGTGGTGCTGTACGCCACCGGGTCCTCGGCGCGCATGACGACCGTCACGGACAAGCGTCCGTGTGACGGGGTGATCATGGCGATCGTCGACACGCTCGAAGTTGACGGCGCGGTCACCTACAACAAGGCCGAGGCCGGCTGATGTTGGACGACGCACGCATCGAGGCGATCATCCACAATGTGATGACCGAGCTCGGACGGGCGGAGGCCGGAAGAACCGCGCCTCCGGTGGAGGTCGACATGTCGCAGCCTCCGCCGCCCGCGCCCACGCCGCGCCACGCCAGCAATCTGTTCCCCGATACCGACAGTGCCGTGCGGGCTGCACGCCTGGCCTATGAACAGCTGTCTCACCTGCCGCTGGCCATCCGCCAGCAGATGATCGCACACATGCGTCGGTTCGCCCGCGAGAATGCTCAATTGATGGCGCGCGAAGCCTGGCAAGAGACCGGCATGGGGCGCTATGAAGACAAGATCCAGAAGAACTTGCTCAACGCCGATAAGGCGCCCGGGACAGAGGTCCTCTCCCCTCACGCATGGACCGGAGATGACGGCCTGGCGCTTGTGGAGTATGCCCCGTACGGCGTGATCGGGGCGATCATCCCGAGCACCAACCCCACTTCCAGCGTGCTGTGCAACGCCATCGGCATGGTCGCCGCCGGCAATGCGGCGGTGTTCAACGCCCACCCGGGGGCGCGTGCCTGTTCCAATCTGGCGGTCCAGCTGATGAACGAGGCGATCCTGGAGGCCGGCGGGCCGGCGAACCTGGTGTGCGGCGTGGCGGATCCAACGATTGCCACGGCGCAGGAGATCATGCGCCATCCGCTCGTGAACTTGCTGACCGTCACCGGCGGCGAAGCCGTGGTGCATGAAGCGATGCACAGTGGCAAGCGCTCCATCTGCGCCGGGCCGGGGAACCCTCCGGTTGTGGTCGACGAGACGGCGGACATCGACCTGGCCGGCCGCGGCATCGTGCGCGGCGCCTCGTTTGACAACAACATCGTGTGCATCGACGAGAAGGAGACCTTCGCTGTTGCGGCCATAGCGGACGGCCTCAAGCGCTCGATCTGCGCCCACGGCGGCCTGGTGATCGATGCCGGGCAGCTCGAGCGCTTGATGAAGGTCGTCTTCCTCGAAGTGCCTCCGCCCGGCAAACCGGGGATGATGAACAAGCAGTTCATCGGCAAGAATGCCGGCGTACTGCTCCGGCAGATCGGCGTTGACGCTGGCGATGAAGTCCGCCTGGTGTTGGTCGAGGTCGAGCGCGATCACCCGTTGGTGGTCTCCGAGCAGATGATGCCGATCATGCCGCTGGTGCGGGTGCGCAGCGCCGACGAAGGGATCGACCTGGCCAAAGAGGTCGAGCATGGGTTCCGCCACACGGCGGTGATGTACTCCAAGAACCTGGACGCCCTCAGCCGGATGGCGCGGGTGATGGACTGCAGCATCTTCGTCAAGAATGCCCCGGCGCTGGCCGGCCTGGGCGAGGGTGGCGAGGGGTTCTGCTCGTTCACCATCGCCAGCCCGACAGGAGAGGGCATCACCAGCCCGGTCAGCTTCAGCCGGATCCGGCGTTGCACGTTGAAGGACGCCTTCCGGATTGTCTGAGGGCGCTCGTAGTTCGAGCGCGAAGAGAAGCGTACGGATGAGTGAAACCGGCCAACGCATGGATGACCAGCAGGCTGCCCGGCCGCACCTCGAGCCGGCGCTGGCGCTGTTGGAGTTTGGCAGCATCGCCGTCGGGATGCAGGCGGCGGATGCTATGGTGAAGCGTGCTCCGATCGACACGCTCCGCTCGGGCACGGTGCACAACGGGAAGTACCTGGTGCTGATCGGCGGGCAGGTCGCCGATGTCGAGGAGTCGCTGGCTGCCGGGCGCGAGACTGGCGGCGTCGACCTGCTCGACTATGTGCTGCTCCCCCAGGTCCATCCGGAGGTCGTCGAGCGGATTGGCGGGCTTCGTGCGCCGCATGAGACGGATGCGCTGGGCGTGATCGAGACCGCCACAGCGGCTGCGGCGATCCACGCCGCCGATGCCGGCATCAAAGGGGCGCGGGTGACGCTGGTCGAGGTGCGCCTGGCCGATGGACTGGGCGGCAAGGGAATCGTCCTGTTCTCTGGCCTGGTCGCCGACGTGCAGGCGGCGGTTCTCGGCGGCATCGGGGTGCTCGAGCGCCCGGAATTGCTCGTGCGCCAGGTCGTGATTCCTCAACTGCACCCCGGGATGTGGGAGAACCTCGGCGCCTCGACCTGGTTCGGCACCCGGGTCCGGGGGATGGCATGAAGTTCGCTCGGGTGCTGGGGACGGTCGTGGCGACGCGCAAGTACGAGGGCCTGGAGGGCGTCAAGTTCCTGGTCGTGCAACTGCTCGACGAGCAGCTGCGTCCCGAGGGGCGGCCCCAGATCGCGGCCGATGCCACAGCCCAGGCCGGGCCGGGGGAACTGGTGTTGGTCGTTGGCAGCCGCGAGGCGGCGCAGGCGATGCCAGAGGTGTTCGTCCCGGTCGATCTGGCGATCACCGGCATCGTCGATGAGGTCGAGGTCGAGCGCGGTGCCCGCCGCTCTCAGCCGACCGCAGTCTGGCTGGTCTCGTCGGCCGAAGAGGACTGAGGATGTATATTGGCAAGGTGGTTGGGACGGTGGTCTCGACGATCAAGATCTCGCACCTGGAAGGCCGCAAGCTGCTGCTGGTCAACCAGCTCGACCTGGGTGGCGGCGAGACGGCCGGTTATGACATCGCCGTCGACGTGGCGCAGGCCGGGCCAGGCGACACGGTGTTGGTGATCGATGAGGGCAACGGCGCCCGGCAGATCTTGGGGCTGGACCCCGGCGCCATCCGGGCTGTGATTGTGGGCATCGTCGACCAGGTGGCGCTCCGGCTCTGATCCTCCGTTTCTCGGAAGAAGAACCGCTCCTGACCGGTTGTCAGGAGCGTCTTGTTGCAGGGATGTCCCCAGCGTGGACAACAAGCCCCCCTCGGACGGAGCTGAGTTAAGGGAGCGTATCCGCCGCACGCCGCACAAGGTCGACGAAGTCGGGCTTCAGGCTTGCGCCACCGACCAGTGCGCCATCGATCTCCGGCATCGCCATGAACTCGGCGATGTTCTCCGGCGTGACGCTGCCGCCGTATTGCACCCGGATCTGCTGAGCAATGGACTCCCCGAACAGCTCTGAGATCGGACCCCGGATCGACAGTGCGATCAAGCGGTTGGCATCGGCCGGGGTGGCAGCCATGCCGGTGCCGATCGCCCAAATGGGTTCATAGGCGATGACGCACCCAACCCCCTGCTCGGGGGTCAAGCCGTCAAGGCCCTGGCGAATCTGCAACTGCACAAAGGCGTCGGTCTCGCCGCGCTCTTTCTGATCGAGGTTCTCGCCGACACACAGGATCGGGGTGAGGCCATGCGCAAGCGCGGCGCGAACCTTCTGGTTCGTGGCACTGTTGCTCTCGAGGCTGCTGGCCATGGCGCGTCGCTCGGAGTGGCCGATGATCACGTACTGGCAGAACTCCTTGAGCATGGGTGGGGAGATCTCCCCTGTTTGTGCGCCCTTGTCCTGCCAATGCATGTTCTGCGCGCCCAGGCCGATGGCCGTGGCGCTCAGCGCCTCGGCGACGGCGGTGAGCGCGGTGAAGGGCGGGCACAGCACGCGATCGACGGTTTCGATCTGATTGAGCGGATGACGGATGGCGCGCACGAATTCCAGCGCTTCCGCCGGTCGCCCGAGATTCATCTTCCAGTTCCCAGCCAGTATCGGTCTGCGCATGATGGGTGAACGTCTCCTGTTCAAGCCGCGAGCAGTACGCGGCAGTATCGCGAAGTGCATGCGCCCTTCTTGGGCTCCCAGCAGCGGCTTGCCGGCGGGTCCCTGTCCGGCAAGCCCGGCGGCCGGCCACGCCGGGCCAACCAAGCAGTCGTCGTGTCGCTAGTCCGCCCGCAAGATAGGCTCGAGCGACCCGGCGTAGGCGGCGCTCTCTGTGTCGTCGGTGACAAACCGGATGTCCTCCGGCGCTCCTACCCCCAGGCCCAGCTCAACGGCGCGGGCGATCTGGGCTTGGCCAAACACCGGCCCACGGCTGACCTCGGGCGTGGTGCCGTGCAGTCTCAACACGGCCACCCCGGCAGCGTCCAGCGCCACGCGATCGCTGGCGGCCATCACGACCCGGCTGGCGACTCGCTGCCCGCTGTCCGGCCCGCCAGAGACGAAAGCCTCGACCCCATCCAGCACGATGAGGGCCGGAGCGAAGCTGGCGTTGATCTCGGCGATCATCGCTCGCTGATCGGGCGACGAGTGCAGTTCGCTCATGTAGTCGTAGGCGTCTCCGGGGACATGACTGGCGACCAATCCGACGGCGTTCTTCAACGACAGCGTGAACTGGCCGCCGTAGCGGTGAGTCTTCAGGCAGCAGGCCATCACCAGCGCTTCCGCTTCCAGCGCCGGGCGGGCGAAGGCAAAGCCGCGCGACCAGTGTGTGCCCGTGGCAGACTGGGGAACCCAGTCGTCGGCGCGCAGGTCATCGAAAACGCTGGTCTCCCAGCCCAGTTCGTCGGCGAGCTCGAACGCGCCGAGCTGACGCATGACTTGCCGAGTGTCCCCCATCCCGCTGCGGTCGCCAATCATGATCGAGTTGGCGCCGGCATGGCGCAGCCAGGCGTCCAGGGCACGCAGCACGTCCGGATGCGTCGATCCCGGGGCGGGATCGGCCGAGTTGAAGTTGGGCTTGAGGAAGACGCGCCGGCTTTGGACGGGATTGACCCCGAGCAGGTCCAGTGCTCGGCGAACGCCGGTTGCGCGATCATCCGTGGCAACCAATGCCACGACGCCGATCAACGCGGCGGGTGGGGACGTCGGAGAGGGCGAGAGTTCGGTGGCGGCTGCGGGCGTCATTGGGCTCCCCTCGCTCGGGGTCGAGCGCGGTGCGGCGGGGACCTCCGGACGGGGGCCGAGCCTGCTGCAGGCCAACGTTCCGCCAGCTGCTGCCACCGCTGGCCCGAGTGTGTGCAGGAACTCCCGTCGGGTGAGCGAAGGTCGAGTGCCTTGTTGCGAGGATCGCTTGTTGTGCATGCCATGGATCTCTAGGGGGGATTCTACCCCGGTCGTGCGCCCGGCACCGCGACAAGATTCCACGTTTGCACCGATGGGAGGGATCAGCCCGGGAGCATATTCTGCCAGCACCGCCGTCCAGCAGCGGAGCGACCGCCCACGCTCGTCTTCGCTTGCCGGGCGATCGAGGGAAGTGCTTTGCATACTTGCCCCGTAGTCCGGTCCCTGCCACCCTGAGAATGCCAGAACCGTGCAGTGATGCCCTCTGGCAGTCCCCGAGGCTCTGCTCGAAACAAGGATCGCCCGGCGGCTTGCCTGGCGAGGCCCAGCCGAGGAGGGCACGCCTGGGACGCAGTTCTTCGGATCGTAGGGGGCCCTCAGGACAAGCTGTTTCCTCGGGGTCGCAGCGGTCTATCGGATGGGGTGGCTGCTTCGCGTCAAGGCAGTCAGAGGTGCTGAGCTTGCGGTCGAGGCTCTATCCGGCACGCTATGTCTCCCGCGACCGGCAGGAGAAGCGTGGCAACCTGTGCGGCGCGGGGCCGGATGGCGAGGTTGACGGTTGGGCCCATCTGGGGTAGACTGACTGCCTGATAACTTGGACAGGCGCTGGCACCGCTCCCGGGTTGGAGCGGTGCTACTCGTATCGCCATCCATCACAACGAAGGACAACCGCACAAACATGAGTTTCTCCGGACTTTCTCTTCACCCCGCCCTCGAACAGGGTCTGGCTGACCTTGAGTTCGAGACCCCGACCCCCATCCAGTCACAGGCAATTCCACCGGCGCTCGAAGGTCAGGACCTGCTGGCCACGGCGCAGACCGGGACCGGCAAGACGCTGGCCTTCCTGTTGCCGGCGATGCAGCGGCTGCTGAGCATGCCTGCCGGCAAGAATCCGCGCATGCTGGTGCTCGCCCCGACCCGCGAGCTGGCGCTGCAAATCGCGGGTGACGCCTCCGAGCTTGGGCGCCAGGCGCAGCTGCGCGTGGTGGTCGTTTACGGTGGCGATCCGATCAAGCGCCAGACGGAACTGCTGCGCCGCGGCGCCGACATCTTGGTGGCGACGCCTGGCCGTCTGCTCGATCACCTGCAGCGCGGCAACGTTCAGCTGCGGGATATCTGGATCCTGGTGCTTGATGAGGCCGACCGCATGCTGGACATGGGGTTCCTGCCCGACATCGACTCCATCATCCACCGCCTGCCGGCCGAACGGCAGACAATGTTGTTCTCGGCGACTATGCCGGCGACGGTGATCGGGCTGGGCCACCGCTATATGCGCAACCCGATCCGTATCGAAGTGGCCACGGCCAGGCCGCCCGAGGCGATCGACCAGGCGCTGTATCCCGTGCCGAAGCATCTCAAGCAGCCGCTGCTGTGCGAGTTGCTGGAGCGCCGCGGCGTGACCAGCGCGCTGGTCTTCACGCGAACGCGCCAGGAAGCGGATATCCTGCTGCGCAAGC
The DNA here is from genome assembly GCA_041302385.1 of Anaerolineales bacterium. Taxonomy (GTDB): domain Bacteria; phylum Chloroflexota; class Anaerolineae; order Anaerolineales; family E44-bin32; genus PFL42. The sequence continues at coordinate 17,007 of JBFYRF010000267.1, forward strand.
TGCGGGAGGCCGGGGTGTCGGTGACCGCCTTGCATGGTGACTACAGTCAGCGCGACCGGCTGCAGGCGCTGGAGGCATTCCGCGGCGGCAAGGCGCGGGTGCTGGTAGCCACCAATATTGCTGCCCGCGGGCTGGATATCGATGCCATCTCGCACGTCATCAATTACGACGTGCCGGATGAGCCCGAGGACTATATCCACCGCATTGGTCGCACGGCGCGGGTTGAGGCGGAAGGTGAGGCGTGGACACTGGTCACGCCCGACGACGAACCGCTGATCGCCCGCATCGAGTATCTACTGGGTGAGAAGATCGATCGCCGGCGTCTGGAGGGGTTTGACTACGACGTCCCGACACCAGATTGGGCGCGGCCCTCCGCCAAGGCGCTGCTGCGTGAGATGAAGCGGACCCAGTCGACCGCCGATCGCTGGAAGGCGATGACGCGCTAGCCAAGCCCGAACCAGTTCGCGCACGCTGCAATACCGAAAAGAAGATGTCACACGCCTCGCGAGTACCTGCCGCGAGGCGTCGCTCTGTTCAACGCGACGTGCGATCTGGAACAGACGGATCAGCGAGGTGCGCCAGCCGGTGTGCCGGTCTCGGTCACGCCGCGGGAGAACTCATCCGCCAGAAACCCATCGTGGAGCGCCGCCCGGGCGAAGTTGCCTTCCGCGTGCATCTTGGCTCGGTAGCCGAGGTTCAAGGGGAGAACCGCCCTGAGAGTTGTCTCTAGGCCGAGTGTCCAAAGATCTTGCCACCCGCGGCCGAGGATGGCGCGCCGAGAGAAGAAGCCGCGCTGGACCCAGGCCACGCCCTCGTTCAGGGTGCGCCGGCTCATGTGTTGGGGCTCGTACACCACGCTTCCGAAATCGTAGTGGCTCCAGTCATGGTCGAGGATGCGCCCGCTCCGCTCGAAGTCTCGGAACAATGGCGTGCCGGGGAAAGGTGTCAGGCGGGTCGCTTGCAGGCTCTCCACGTTGGCTTCTAGCAGGAAGGCGAGGGTCCGAGGGAAGATGTCGGGGCGCTCATCGTCGCCGCCGAAGACGAAGCCGGCAAAGACGGCAATTCCTTGGGCATGCAGGTTGCGGACCGCCTGCAGGTAGTCCCGCTGTAGATTCACTCGCTTGTTCCATGATCGCAAGGTCCGCTCCGAGAGCGACTCAAACCCAATGAACAGACCCTTGCAGCCGCTGCGCGCAGCCAGGCTCAGCAGCTCGGGATCGAATGCCAGCGACACGCTGCTCTGGCTGAACCACCGCTTCTTGAGTGGGATCATGGCCGCAAACAGGTCCGCGGCGTAGTCCCTGGAGCACGTCAGGCTGTCATCCAGCAGCAGGATATTACGCCCGAGCCTTGCCATCTCATCGATCACTTCGACCACCGGTCGGGCGCGGAAGTGGGAGTGGTGAAACGCGGCGACGGAGCAGAATGCGCAGCTTTGGTTGCAGCCCCGCGTCGCCTGGACTGCGTCCAGCTGGACGTAGTCTCGGCGGCGGATCAGGTCGCGGGACGGGGGCGGCAAGCCGGCCAGGGAGGCCGGCTGAGCAATGTAGTAGGGCTTGAGCGCGCCTCCACCAAGATCCTCGATCATCAGCTTGGCGACGGGCTCTGAGTCCCCGATGCACACGCTGTCGGCATGCTCAATCGCCTCCTGGGGGAGGAGAGTGGGGTGATATCCCCCCAGAATCACCGGCGTATGCTGCGCCCGGAATCGGTCCGCGATCTCGTAGGCCCGAGGCGCGTTGTAGGTCATGCAGGAGATCCCGACGAGATCCGGCTGCGCAGCATAGTCGATTGGCTCGATGTCCTCGTCGATGATCCGGACTTCCACTTCGGGCGGCATGGCCGCGGCCACGGACAGGCTGGAGAGCATGGAGAAACGGAAGACGCGTGGCGATCTGGGGCGGTGGCTGGCCTCCGCGCGTCGGGAGGGTGAGGTCGGATTGAGCAGCAGCAACTTGGTCGTGCGCATACCCTACCCTGTGGATGTTCACGAGGCGGTCAAGGGTGAACGCCAGCTCACGGGGCGCGGCCACCCACTGCGTGGGGATCGGATTCGGTGCACACCGGTCGGTGGGAAGTCAACCGCACCGGGGCTAGCGAATTCACTCTAGCACATCTCCCCGGAAAACAGCCATCGGACCAGCAATGACACAACGCGGTCGAAGCGTCCCAAGTGTCTTCGATAGGCTCGACTCGAAGCCACCTCAGGAGCCGCCCGAGCAGGGGCATGCAGCTATGGTTCAGGGGAGACTTGCCAGGATCGAGATGCGTCCCGGCGAAGCTGCGTGGCCACACCTGACCTGGTCCTTTGTTGGGTCCCGGGCAGGGCAATATCCGCCAGAATTGCCGGAGACGAGGCCTCAGCTGATGGGTTGCAGGTCGATCCCGCGCGCTTCGGCGCGGGCCAGGCGCCATTCGGCTTCGGTCTTGGGGGGAGGCTTGATCTCGTCGTCGGGACGGCGCCAGAGGACCAGGGCGTGGTCGGGGCAGACAAGCGTGCACACCCCGCAGCCGACGCAACGCGCTCCGTCCACCTGTGCTATCCCATGGATCGCCAGTGCGCCGAATTGACAGCGCTCAACACACAACTCGCAGCTGTTGCACAGATCGGCGTCGACCTTGCAAACGAACGCCGAGCGAGCAACGACGTTGGCGATGCCAAGCTCGGCCAGCCCGCGCAGCACGCCGCAGGAGCAGGTGCAGCAGTTGCACACATACCACATGCCCTGGCAGGCATTGCTGACCGAGTGCACCAGACCGGCCTCGGCCGCTCGGCGCAGTGTTGCCAGGGCTTCCTCGCGGGTGAGCGATCGGATGACCGGGTTGCGCTCGAAGGCGCCCGGGGTCTGGCTCATTGCCAGACAAACGTCGAGCGGATGCTCGCACCCCTCGCCGATCAACGCCTTCTGCTTGCGGCAAATGCAATCCAGAACGCCCCAGGCCGCCGCCCCGGCCAGCAGGTCCGAGGCAGACTCATACGGCTGGATCTCGATGTCGGTGCGCAGGCTCTCTCCGACCGGGATGACCCGGTGCACCGGCGGTTGCTGAGTCAATGCCTGATGGAACGCCTGGTGGTAGTAGTCCTCGAAGAGCTGAGCCAGCTCCTGATCGATCGTGCCGACCTGCATCTCGTAGATTCCGACGACAAAGGGGAGCGCCCCGTAGCCCAGTGTGGTCTCGCCCTTGCCGAAGGCGATCAAGCCCTGCCGGGCCATGGATTTCAGCACCGGCCGGATGGTGCGGAGGTCGAGGCCGGTCCGGGAGGCGATCTCAGCAGGCGACTCCAGAGTCAGGCGCAGACGAGCTGCAAGCCGTGCCTCCTCAGGGGTGAAGAGCTTCGCCAGCAGGCGGAGCTCGACCCCAGAGTCGGTCGGTGGGAAGCCGTTGGGGAGAGCGTCCAGGTGGCGCGCCAACTCCCGATAAGCCTGTTCGTCCATCGCCTCGGCTCCTTTCGGATTGGCCTTCGACCAGTATACATGATCGTGACTGGCAGCCCGGACGCCACGTGCACGGGCATCGAACGAGAGTCGCGCACATGCATCGACAGGCATTCGACCGTACAATCATCGGCAAGGCGCATCCGTCTGGGGGTGGCCGCCTTGTGGCCGCTCGTTGTCATTGCGCGGGGCTGGGGCACCCAGTTGCGCGTGGAAGGAATCACCGCATGCAGGACGAATCCAGCCTCGACTTGACGCGCGTGCTCTCCCACTACGACCTGGGGGAGCTGCAATCGCAAAGCAGGGACCTGCGTGGAACCGTCAATACCTCGTTTGTCGTCGAGCTGCTCAAAGACGGACGTCGAACGACGTACTTCTTGCGCCGTTATCGGCAGGGAATTGCCGAGGAGGAAATCCGGTTCGAGCATGCGCTGATCCAGCACGTCTCGCAGATGGGATTGTGTCCGATCGCCCGCGTGCATCCAACACAGCAGGGCAGTAGCTATCTGCGGCTGGCGCAGGCTACGGCCGGCCAATCGACCGCGTACTTTGCCCTCTTCGACTTCCTGCCGGGAGAGGATCGCTACACCTGGGTTGGGCCGCGCTGCACGCGCCGCGAGTTGCAGAGCGCGGGGGCGCTGCTGGCCCGCTTTCACGACGCGGTGCGCGGCTTCCGACCTCCCGGCAGGCGGATCGAGTCGAGGATCCTTGATCTGCTCCCGGAAATCGCCCAGAAGTGGGCGGCCGCACCGAGCCTGTCGAAGGGAACGCGGTTCGACGAGTGCGTCGATCGCAACTGCGTCGAGCTCGGAGCCTGCATCGACGGAACGGTCGCCGCCCTGAAGTCAGCTGGCGCTCGAGACCTGCCGGAACTGGTCATCCACTCCGACTACCACCCCGGAAACCTGAAATTCGTCGGCGAGGAGATCAGCGGCCTGGTGGACTTCGACTGGGCCAAGCTGGACTTGCGCGCCTTCGATGTCAGCCTGGCGCTCTGGTACTTCTGCGCTTCGTGGGAGGCAGGCCGCGACGGGGCCATCCGGCTGGAGGACCTGCAGGCGTTCGTCTCAGGCTATCAGGGCGCGCTGGGCGGCCCGTCCCAGCTGCCCCCGCTGAGTGAGCCGGAATTGAGGATGGTCCCCGATCTGATTCAGGCGGGCAACGTGTATGTCCTGTACTGGACGATGCGGGACTACTACAGCAAGCCCGTCGACCCGGCGGAGTACTGCGTCTACCTGGAGCACAGCCTGTATTCCGCCCGCTGGCTGCTCTCACCCGGCAATCGGAGCCGGCTCGAAGCGGCATTGGCTCGAGCCGGACGGGGTTAGGGAAGAGCAACCAGCCTGCGGGCCCAGAATGCCGCACCGCTGCCCGCCCAGGTTGGCTTGCGCATTCTCCTCGGTCGGACACAGCTGGGGGGCGCACGGCTGGTATAATGCGGATACCCATTGTCCGATTCAGGGAGGTTGGCGATGCCGCAGGCCTATCGCAGCGTCGAGCAGATCATCGAGCCCCAGTATGTCATCGAGGGCGCCGGCGTGTTGCTGCGCCGCTCGTTTGGTCCTCAACGCGAGAATCGGTTCGACCCCTTCCTGCTCTTCGACCATTTCGCCTTCAACGATCCCATCGAGGGCCCGATCCTTGGCTTCCCGACGCACCCGCATCGGGGAATCGAGACGGTGACCTACATGTTGGAGGGGAACGTCCGTCACCGTGACAGCCTGGGCAACACCGGCGTCATCGGCCCGGGCGATGTGCAGTGGATGACTAGCGGCCGGGGCATCCTGCACGAGGAGATGCCGCGCCGCGGGCCGAGTGGGCTGATCACTGGATTCCAGCTATGGGTGAACCTGCCTGCGGCGCGTAAGATGGACGCGCCACGCTACCAGGAAGTGCTCGCCGACGCCATCCCGGTGGTCAAGTCCGGCGGGGCCTCGGTGCGCCTTGTGGCAGGCGAGTTTGGTGGCGGCATCGGCCCGGTCACCGAGATCGCTGCGCGCCCGCTGTACATGGATGTGTCGCTGACGCCCGGCGCGGAGTTCGAAATTGATGTTCCGCAAGGTCATCAGGCGATTGCCTATGTGTTCGAAGGGGACGGTGTGTTCAGCCTGGATGGCGCCGGCGAGGGTCAGGCGGTATCGGCGGTGAATCTGGCGGTGACGGGGGACGGCGAACGCCTGCGCGTCCGCGCCGACACTGGCATGCGCTTCATGCTGATGGCCGGGGCGCCGTTCGGTGAACCGATCGTCCCCTACGGCCCGTTCGTGATGAACACGCAGCAGGAGATTCAGCAGGCTCTTGCCGACCTGCGCAACGGAACGTTCGTCCAGAACTAGATCCCGCGACAACGTTCTCGGCCGAACGGGAGATCCCACTGCGCCCCAAGGGCGCCTCGAACCCATACGACCCGCCCGGTCAACCGGGCGGCTTCTTCTTGTGGGCGCCGATCGCAGCCTCTGCCAGGGCTGGTTCGCTGGCTGCGGTGCGAGAAGCCCCTGCCGTCTGAACTCGGCAGGCCATCCGGGCATCGATGATGTCTGCGCAACTCGAACAAGTCTTGTCCCGGCAAATGGGCATCGCCTGCGCTGAAAAGAGGAGAGCCGAGGAATGGCCTGGAGGCCAGTCCTGCTGTAGGATGGGTGCGCGTTCCCGAGTGGGTGCGACAGGAGTGGGGTTGAAGATGGGGCTGCACAGGCTGCTGGCCTGGGTGCGGATGTCGCGGCCGGCAATCCTGCCGGCAGGCATCATGGCCTACTCGCTCGGCCTGGCGATGGGCTTCGCGGGCGCGGGCCAGATCCGCTGGACGCCGGCGCTGGCAGGGCTAACGGTCATGCTGCTGGCCAATCTGATGGCGCACTTCGCCGATGAGTATGCCGATCAGGACACCGATTCGCTTACCCGGCGCACGGCGTTCACTGGCGGCAGCGGGGTGCTTCCATCCGGAGCACTACCTCCAGCGGCAGCCCTGCATGCCGCCAGGCTGTTTCTCGGGCTTGCCCTCGGATCCGCCGCCGTGTTCTACGCCGCGTCTGTGTTGCCGATCGCCTGTGTCGCCCTGGCCCTCGTCGGCAGCGTCGGCGGATGGGTGTACTCGATGCCGCCGCTGGCGCTCGAACGGCGCGGCTGGGGCGAGATCGACAATGCGGCCCTCGGCGGGTTCGTCATGCCGCTGATGGGGTATGCCTCGCAGGTGGGGCAGGTCAGCCTGGAGGCCGTGCTGGCATTGGTGCCGATGGCTGCGCTGGTGCTGTTGAATCTCCTCGGAACCCACTGGCCAGATCGCCTCGCCGACGCACAGGTCGGCCGGCGTTCACTGGTGGTTGTGCTTGGGCAGCGGGCGCGCCGGGCTCACCACGCGCTCGTGCTGGCGATCTATCTTGGGGTGATCCTGCTGACCGGCCGCGGCCTGCCGGCTGCGGTAGCGATCGGCATCTACTTCAGCCTGCCGGTTGCCATATGGGCGGCCTGGGTCTATGGGCGTCAGGAGAGCCCGGTGCCGAGCTCGATGGCCATGGTGGTGGGGTTTCTGGGGGCCAGCGCGGGATGGCTGGCCGCTGGGTCTGCATAGACCGCCCGAAGTCCGTGCGCTGTGCCCCGATGTAGGTCAAGCCGATCGCCGTGGGCCTTTGACTCGTCGTCCCTCCGTTCTACAATCAGACAGGCTTCGGACGGTTCCTTGGCTCCCTGCATCCTGGAGAGAACCACATGACCATGGTCGCCGATCTGCTGGCTCCGTTGCTGCGTGCCGGACTGACCGTCCTCGGTCGTCGCCGCCTCCCGTTGATCGACGGCGAAATCCGGCTTCCCGGCCTGCGCGGGCCGGTCGAGGTCGTGCGCGATCGCTGGGGGGTGCCGCACATCTATGCTGGCGACCCGCTCGATGCCTATTTCGCCCAAGGCGTGGTCCACGCCCAGGATCGGCTGTGGCAGATGGAGCTCAACCGGCGCACTGCCAATGGGCGGTTGAGCGAGTTGTTTGGCGAGATCTCGCTCGACACCGACCGCGCCGTGCGCACATTCGGCTTTCGCCGGGTTGCGGAGGCCGACTGGCAGGTGGCGGACGAGGCGCTGCGCGCATCGATGCAGGCGTATGCCGACGGCGTGAATGCTTTCCTGGCCACGCCGGCGGCACGCATGCCGATCGAGTTCACGCTGCTTGGCTATCGTCCCGAGCCGTGGAGTCCCGTGGACAGCCTGGCCTTCAGCCGGGTGATGATCTGGCAGCTCTCGCACGCCTGGTACGGGGAGATTCTGCGGGCCAAGCTGATTGAGGCGGTGGGTGAGCAGCGCGCCGCCGCCTGGGAAATCCATCCGCCGTCCGGCAATCCGCTCATTCTGCCTGAGGGAATCGAGTTCAATCTGCTCGGCGAGGACGGCAGGCTGACGGCCGGGCGCGGGCCGTTCCTGCATCGCAGCTTGGGAAGCAACAACTGGGCGGTCGCCGGGTGGAAGACCGACACCGGCAAGCCCTACCTGTGCAACGACATGCATCTCCCCCTCGGCCTGCCCTCGCTGTGGTACGAAGTCCATCTGATCGCGCAAGGCGTGAACGTCTCGGGGGTGTCGATTCCGGCGCTCCCATTCGTGCTGGTGGGCCACAATGACCGCATGGCCTGGGGGATGACGCTGGCCTACACGGACTGCGAAGATTTGTACGCCGAGGAGTTCGATCCGACGATTCCGGGTCGCTACCGATATGGCGAGGGCTGGCGTCAGGCTGAACTGATCCCGGAGCCCGTTGTCGTCAAGGGGAGGACTGAGCCCCACCTCGAGCAGGTGGTGGTCACTCACCACGGGCCTGTGATTTCCGACGTCGTCGGCCACCCCGAGCGGCGACTGGCCGTGCAATCGATGGCGCTGCGACCTTGCCCTGCGGTGGAAGGATGGCGGCGGCTGAATCTGGCTGGCGGTTGGGATGAGTTCGTTGAGGCCATGCAGCTGATCGAGGCGCCGCAGCTTTCGGTGGCCTACGCCGACGTGGAGGGCAACACCGGCCTCTGGGTTACCGGAAAAGTGCCGCAGCGCGGCCTGGGGACGGGAATGGTCCCCGCCCCGGGCTGGAGTGCGCAGCATGAATGGATCGGCGAAGTGCCCTTCGAGGCGATGCCGCACGCCCTCAACCCGCAGCGCGGCTTTGTGGCGACGTCGAATGACCGACTCGTCCCGGACGATTATCCTTACTACCTTGGCAGTGTATGGATGAACGGCTTCCGCAACCGCCGAATCCGCGAGGTGCTGGCCGGGAGTGACCGGCTGGGCATCGACGACTTCCGCAGGCTGCATGTCGACTTCACCTGCCCGCCGGCAAAGCAGTTCGTCAGCCTGCTGGAAGGCTCTGTTGTGCGGGAGGAGAAAGCGAAGGTCGCCTTAAGCTTGCTGGGCGAATGGGATGGCGTGTTGTCCGCCGACAGTGTTCCCGGGGCGGTCTACGAGGTCACCCGCTATCACTTAGTGCGCAACCTGCTCGAGCCGGCGGTCGGCGAAGCATTGACCTTGCAGTTGATGGGAGAAGGGTTTCATCCGCTGCTGATGCCTGCCAATGAGTTCTTCGGCCACGACACCGTCGCCCTGCTGCGCCTGCTGCAGACCCCCGACAACTGGTGGATGGAGCAGGCCGGCGGCCGACAGGCGCTGCTTGAACGCAGCCTGACGCAGGCGATCACCTACCTGGAGAAGACCCTGGGTGGGGACCCCGCCGGCTGGCGGTGGGGGAGGATCCATCGGGCTACCTTCGCCCACGCGTTGGGCCTGCAGAAACCGCTGGACCGAGTCTTCAACCGCGGCCCCTATCCAATCGGCGGCGATGCCGACACGCCGTGTCAGACGGCGTTCAATCCGGCCACTCCCTACGACAACACCAGCTGGGCTCCCGGCTTCCGGCAGATCGTCGACCTCGGCGACCTGTCGCGCTCGCTGATCATCCATCCGCCGGGCCAGTCAGGACAGCTGGGCAGCCGCCATTACGATGATCTGGCTGTTCCCTGGCTGCGCGGCGAGTACCATCCGATGCTGTGGACGCGGGAGCAGGTCGAGGGCGAGGCTGAAGGCCATCTTCGCCTGATCCCCTGACTGCGCCTGCAGCTTCCGCCAAGTGCGGGCCGAAAGATCGCCTCGCCGCGAGGGTGAAATGACAGCGCAGGATTGCATCGCCGCCATCGATCAAGGGACGACCAGCACGCGCTGTATGCTGTTCGACCGGCAGGGAGCCGTTGTCGGTTCGGCGCAGCTGGAGCATCAGCAGATCTACCCGCGTCCTGGTTGGGTAGAGCACGATCCGCTGGAGATCTGGGACCGCACACAGGATGTAGTCTGCCGGGCGCTGGCGAGCGCCGGCCTGCGGGGCGAGCAGATCGCGGCGGTCGGCGTCACCAATCAGCGCGAGACCACGCTGCTGTGGGACCGCATCACGGGGACGCCATTCGGCAACGCGCTGGTGTGGCAAGACACGCGCACGGCCGGGATGGTGGCGTCGCTGGCACAGCAGGGCGGGCAGGATCGATTTCGCCCACTGACCGGACTTCCGCTGTCGACCTACTTCTCGGCCTGCAAGATCCAGTGGATCCTCGACAACGTGCAGGGCGCCCGCCAGGCGGCTGAGCAGGGCAGGGCGCTCTTCGGCACGATCGATAGCTGGTTGATCTGGTGGCTCACCGGCGGGCCGCGCGGCGGACGGCACGTCACCGACGTGACCAATGCCAGCCGGACCCAGCTGATGGATCTGGGCCGCCTGGCGTGGGACGAGTCGATTCTGGCGACTCTTGGCATCCCCAACGCGATCCTGCCGCAGATTGTCGCCTCGTCCGATCCCGAGCCCTGGGGCTACACGTTGGCCGATGGCCCGTTTCGCGCGGCCATTCCGGTATGCGCTGCCCTGGGCGACCAGCAGGCGGCGCTGGTCGGGCAAAGCTGCTTCGCCCCGGGTGAGGCAAAGAACACCTACGGCACAGGCTGCTTCCTGCTGCTTAACACCGGGATGCAGCCTATCCCGTCGCAGCGCGGGCTGCTAACTACCGTCGCCTACCAGCTGGACTCGCAGCCAGCGGTGTATGCACTGGAGGGCTCGATCGCCATCACTGGCGCACTGGTGCAGTGGCTGCGCGATAACCTGGGTTTGATCCGCAATGCCGCCGAAGTTGAAACGCTTGCCCTCACCGTCGAGGACAATGGCGGCGCGTACTTCGTCCCGGCCTTCTCGGGGCTGTTTGCACCGCACTGGCGAGCGGATGCGCGTGGGACCATCGTCGGCCTGACGCGCTACGTCAACAAGGGCCACCTGGCACGTGCCGTGTTGGAGGCAACCGCCTTCCAGACGTTCGAGGTGCTGGAGGCCATGGAGCAGGACAGCGGCGTGCGCCTGACGTCACTCAAGGTCGACGGCGGGATGGTGCAGAACGAGCTGCTGATGCAGTTTCAGGCGGATATCCTGGGTGTGCCAGTGGTGCGTCCGAGGATCGCCGAGACAACGGCGCTCGGCGCCGCCTACGCCGCCGGGCTGGCGATCGGTCTGTGGCAGAGCACCGAGGAGCTGCGAGCGCAGTGGATCGCCGAGCGCGAGTGGGCGCCAGCCATGCCGGCGGAAACGCGAGCATCCCTGCTGCGAGGCTGGCGGAAGGCGATCCAGCGATCGCTCGAATGGGTCGAATAGGGCTCGGCTGGGCTGAGCTCAATCGTCGATCAGGAACGATCCTGACTGCCCGCTCAAGCCGAACAGGCGCGGATACTGCATGACCAACCCGCTGTCATCTCGATTGACCTGGAAGAACAGATAGCCAGACCGGCTGCTCCCGCCCTTGAGTTCGCCCCCTTCAAACGCGCGGCCAATCCCCGTTGTCATGATCTCCGCCATGTAGGAGGACCCTTGCGCCCCTGACGCGCCGAAGTCCGCCGAAGAGAGATAGCAGGCCTCTTCGGCCGGCAGGTTGCATGTGACTGTGATATCGACCGCCAAGTATTCCTGCCCGGGCTCGGGTTGAGTGTAGAACGTAGCGTCGTCGGCGATGTGATTCGCCGGGCGGATGACGTTGTCGACTGTCAGGGTCAAGCTGCCGACCTGCTGGCTGATCCCAATCGGGGCTGCGGGCGCGGGGTCCCAGGCCAATGAGTCGAATTGGGGCACGACGGACGTCCCCATGGGGATGGGCTCGCCGATCGCCCCGATCACCTCGCCCGTGCTCAGACAGGCGAGCGACGTCAGCCCCAGCATCAGGATCGCCTGGATCATCAGGTTCGCAGGACTTCGCATAGGCGCCCTCCCAACGGTATTCTGACTCACTCCTCGACCGAGGCAACTCCCAAAGGCGGGGCACCGACAGCCCATCCGAGCGCAACCTCCGATCTTGAATCTAACGGCTTAGGGCGGAACACGGTCGCAAGCTGCCTGGATGTCCGGGGGATGAGCCAATCGGCCGGGATCGAA
>JBFYRF010000268.1:0-4840 GCA_041302385.1 Anaerolineales bacterium
GGCGCAACGATCGCTGGCGCGCTGCTCGCCTGGCTGCTGGGGTCATTGCCCAGCACGCTGATGCAGGCTGGCGCTGAGGCGGACTCCCGCGCCGTGGAAGAACCGGGCCTGGGGCTCGTTCTGCTCTTTGCCTCGGCCATCGGGTTGGTCGCCGGCGCCGTGCTGGCCAGCGCCCAGGCGGTGGTGCTGCGCAAGGCCGTTCGACGGGCGGGCCTGTGGCTGCCGGCCAATTCGGTGGCCTGGGCGGTTGGCATGCCGGTGATCTTCCTGGCGATTGATCTGGCCGGCCGGGCCGGCATGCTGCCGCTCCGTGTCCTGTGGATGGCTGCTGGCCTGGCCGCTGCCGGGGCGGCGGTCGGCGCGGTACACGGGCTCGTGCTGATTCGGCTCGAGCCCGTTCCAGCTTCAGGCGAGAAGGCGTGAATCGCGGCTAGAACAACCCGCGCATCACCAGCAAGAAGCCAAGCACGACAAGGGGAAGGCCGAGGCAAGCGCCGATCACCGTGATCGAAAGCAGAACGCCCAGGATCATCAGGATCGCGCCCAGCAGCACCGCCAAGATGCGACCGACGAGCTGGACGATCCAGGCGATCAGATCCCACATGGCAACGAATGGCCACAGGATCCACGGGGTATTGCGTCGTGATGTTGCAGACATGCGAACCTCCATGCACCCATACGAGTGTGCATCCATACCGGTTGCGGCGTTGCACCCGCAGACCTGACGTTCGCCTGACAGACAGAGCGCGGGCCCCAGGTCGTGAGCACGGGGGCCTCGCAGGAGAGTAGGCATGCCCGAGAGGATGAAAGTCCCTGTCACCGCCCATCTGTTCCTGCTGCGAGCAGGGCAAGTGCTGATGCTGCGGCGGTTTCAGACTGGCTACGAAGACGGCAACTACAGCGTTGTGGCGGGGCATGTAGATTCTGGCGAGACTGTCTACCAGGCCGCCGTGCGCGAAGCCGAAGAGGAAGTGGGGGTGCGCATTCGAGAGCGCGATCTGCGTGCCGTGGGCGTGATGCAGCGCAAGTCCAACGATGAGCGCGTCGATTTCTTCCTGGCCGTGCCGACGTGGGAAGGCGAGGTGCGCAACCAGGAGCCGGAGAAGTGCGACGACCTGATGTGGCGGGACCTGGACGACCTGCCACCCAACACGATCCCCTACATCCGGCGAGCCATCGCCAACTACCGGGAGGGCCGTACCTTCGACGTGCATGGATGGGAGGCTGCGCCCAAGGAGGCTCCTGTGCGCACAACCGAGGCGAGTGCCCGCTTTGGGGTTCAGCCCGCCTCGCAGGACGTTCTCGACGCGTGGGTCGGCTTACGGGCGCGGCTGTGGCCCAGGGAACCGATTGAACTTCACCAGCGGGAGGCGCGAGCTTTGCTCGACGATCCGCAAAACAGCATGTGCTTCGTGGCCAGCGTGCCTGAGGCCGGGGCGATCGGGTTTCTCGAAGTCAGTCTGCGCGCCTGGGCGGAGGGATGCCGCACCCAGCCCGTCGGCTACCTGGAAGGGTGGTTTGTCGTGCCGGAGTGGCGCCATCTGGGAGTGGGGGCGGCGCTGGCACAGGCGGGGGAAGCCTGGGCAAGCCAGCACGGATGTCTTGAGATGGGGTCAGACACCGAGGTCGATAACGACATCAGCTGGCTGGTCCACCGACGGCTGGGGTACCAGGAAGTCGAGCGCAGCGTGAGCTTCTACAAGCCGCTCTAGCGGGCTGGGGCCGAAAGCTGCGAGCGCCAGCCGGGAAAGCGCTGGCGCTCGAAGGCATCCGTGTGTGGTAGGTCGTGCTCAGCGGCCCCGCTCAACCGCAGGTGGGTCGACCACCGTCTCTCCGTCGATCTCCATCAGCACAGCTCGCACCACCCGGCGTGCCCGGTAAGTCCCGCTCACCGGGTCAAAGCCCTGGCAAGTGACTAAGGTGACCCAATCTCGCTCCTCGTGGCGGAAGATGGACGGGTCGATGGGGCTGAGCAGGGCAACTTCGCGCACCTCATAGCGGTAGTGCTGTCCCCAGGCGTGGATGACGATGCTCTCCCCGTAGCTGAGTCTGTCCAGCCGGGCGAACGGGCCGGGCAGGCCGGTGGCCAGCACGACGTGGCCAGTGATCACGCTGTTGCCGGACCAGGTCGGGAATGCCGTCCCCTCCAGATAGCCGGCGAGATCACCGAGCCACTTGACGTCCCATCCCTCGGCCTGTCGCGGGACCCCGGTGATGGGCCGGCGAACTCCGAGCGTCGGAATCTCCAACCACAGGTCGCCCAGGTCGGCGTAGCTGGCGGCGGCCGGCTGCGACGGGAGCAGTGTCCTGCGCCCGGGAGCGAAGCCTGTCTCCGGCGCAGCGGATGGCGGGCGGATCACGATCGTGACCAGTGCCGAGTCGGCGTTGTTGTCAGGGTCCGAATCGACCGACGTGGTCGATAGTGTGGCGGTGTTGGTGCCTCCGGGAGGAGTCCCCAGCGCGTTGACGATGGTGCGAATGGTGATGGTGTAACTATCCCCCGCCGCAAGCGGCGGAAAACCGAAGGTAATGGTATTGCCCGAGATCCCGATCGTGATGGCCGGATTGGTCGGGGCGATCGAGATCAACGAGATATCAAGGAAAGCGGGGATCGGATCGACCACGACCACGCCCTCGGCGTCCCCGGGCCCGGCGTTAGAGACGATCACGGTGAAGGTCACGGTGTCACCGACGGCGGCCGTGGCCGGATCACCGGACTTGGTGACGGCGGGGTCGGTGACGACGGGCAGCGTCCCCAGGTAGTTGGCATCGTCGGCGTCGGAGTAGGCCGTACCTCCAAACTCGCCGCTGGCAGTGGCCGTGTCGGTGTGCTGGCCCAGCGCCCAGGGAGCAGCCAGGACGCAGCTGAAGGAATCCGTCGGGGCGAGCGAGGCGGGGAGCGCACAGCCAGACGTGTCAAAGTCGCTGTCGGTCAGGCTGAGGTTGTCCAGGGTGACGTTGCCAAGGTTGGTCATCGTCAGGCGGAACTGAGGATCCGTCCCCGAAACCAGCGCCGGCCCGGGGGGCGTGTCGGCATCCTGCCAGCTGACGCCGCCATCGACTGAGACCTGCTTGGTCATTTCAATGGCCGCCGATTGAACGGCGGTGACGGTCTCTTCATCCGAAAGTGACGTGACGACGCCGTTGGTGGCGGTGGCGGTGTTGGTCACCGAACCCAAGTCAAGGTCGGTTTGCGTGATGGCGTAGGAGGCGGTGCAGGTAAGGGTGTCTCCAGGGGGGAGCGTCCCAGTGGCGGGGCAGCTCTCGTCAGCGGCCAGGTCGTCGTCGACCGTGAAGGGTCCAGCCAGCGTGACGTTGCCGGAGTTGGTGACCAGATAGCTGTAGCCGATGACATCACCCACCGCAGCGTATGTGGCAGGCACGGCGGACTTGAGGATCGTCAAAGCAGGGGACTGGTCGGCGGTAACGGTCTCGTCGTCCGGTGCCGAATTCACCGGGTTCCCCCCGTAGCTGCCGCTGGCGGTCGCGGTATTGGTGACAGATCCGGCGTCGAGGTCGGCCTGCGTGATGGCGTATGACGCCGAGCAGGTGATCGACTCTCCCGGATCGAGGCTGGCCGTTGCCGGGCAGCTCTCGTCAGTGGCGCGATCGTCTGCGACGGAGAACGGGCCAGCCAGCGGGACGTTGCCCGAGTTGGTGACCAGGTAGGAGTAGTGGATCATGTCGGCGACGGCGTCGTAGGTCGCCGGGGAAGCCGATTTCACCAGCGCCAGGCCTGGGGCGGCGGCGACGATCTCGACGTCCTCTCCGGTGCTTGAGGCCGGGTCGTAGTTCGATCCGGCAGCGGTGCCGCCGCCGCTGGCGTAGCTGGCGCCCGGCGTGATCGTCTGGCCCTCCGCCGTGCGGGTCGGATCGGTGTAATCGACCTCGGCGGGGTTCTGATAGACGCCCGGGGCGACGCTGGCGGCGATGTTGGCGTTGAAGGTGACCGATACGCTGGCCCCACCCGGCAGGGTAAAGCTGTTGGTCGGATCGCCGCCCGCCACACCGAAGACCGGTACCGAGGGCGTTCCGCTGTTGCCGATGCTGGCTGGCCCGCTGGCGCCGCCGGCATACACGGGGTCCAGGTTGGAGGCATAGGTGAAGCCCGCAGGCAAGACATCCGAGACACTGGCTCCGGTCGCTACGCCTGTGCCGGCGGCGTTGGAGACCGTGATGGTATATGTCGCGGTATTGGGTACGGTCAAGGGGCCGGGTGTGATGGTCGTCTTGACGACGGTCAGCGCTGGCAGGCAGGCGGCGCCGGCTACACTATTGACCGTGTCGGCGGCCGTGGTCGTGGTATTGATAACCCCAGCAGAACCGTCCGCCGTATTGAACTGGCTGTTCCAGGCAGGGGCCGGAAGGGCATTGTTACTCCACCCGTGGATACCGCCAAGGACCGCGTTGGCCGCATTGGCAATGGGGAAGGATGTGTACACGACTCCCCCACCACCGCCGCCGCCTGGACCATGAGGCGGGGGGGTGCCTGCTCGTTGATGGTTTGTGTTGCCCCCATCGCCGCCCTGGGCATTGATGGTCAACGTGGGTGTGGAGGCATTCTGGGCAACCACGACCACGCTGCCCCCTGCGCCGCCCCCACCGCCGCCGTCCCAGTTCACTTCATAGATCGCATTTGCATTGGGAGACGTCGTGACCCGGTAGGCACTTCTGCCTCTGGCGTTGATGGTGCCGGTCCCTACCACGGTGCCGGCACGTACCATGACGATGCCTCCGCCGGGTTGTCCGCTGCTGAGAAGCGCGGGAGGAAATCCAAGTTGGGCTACCGCGTTAGCGCCTGTCTGGGGATTGTCCTGCACAGTCGTGCCATTGTAGCGAC
>JBFYRF010000275.1:0-6310 GCA_041302385.1 Anaerolineales bacterium
AGCGATTCCCCGCAGTTCGTCGAGGGTCAGGGTGATCGGGTTTCCCTTCGTGCTGCTGGCCGCCGCGGTGCGCTCGATCAGCACGTCCATGTCCTGCGGCCGGAAGCCCATCTGTGAGAGCCGGATGACGCCGAGGTCCTGACTCAGCCGCTGAACCCAGGCGATGCCATCCTCCGGGCTTGCTTCGGCCTTGGCGGTGAGCACGGCAGCCAGCTCAGCATAGCGAGCCAACGCCGGGTGGTCGGGCGAGCGCGCCCTGAGCGCTGTCAGGTTGGCCTGCATGCCGGCAGGCAGCAGGCTGGCGCACACCATGCCGTGGTGCGCCTCGGTCATCCCGCCGATCACGCTGGCAAACCCGTGAACGACCCCCAAGCCGGCATTCGCCAGGGCCATCCCGCTGAACAAAGCCGCCAGCGACAGATCCATTCTGGCGGTGGCGTCGCTGCCGTCGGTGTATGCCCGGCGCAGAGAGTGGGCGACGCGACGCATGCCTTCCAGGCACAGTGCATCCGTGATCGGCTGGGGACGGCCCCCAACAAACGGCTCGATCAGCTGCGTCAGCGCATCCAACCCGCCCCATGCCGTCACTTCGGGCGGAAGGCCATGTGTCAGCTCGGGATCGACGAGCGCCAAGCGCGGGAGCAGTCCAAGGCTGCGCAGGCTGACCTTGACCCGGTGCTCCTCCGAGAGCAGGACAGCGTTCTTGGTGGCTTCCGTACCGGTCCCGGCCGTGGTCGGCACCAGGATGAGCGGCACGACGGGTGTGGTCAGCGGCCGGCCGGCTCCGACGATTTCGAGGTAGTCGAGCGGGTCCCCGCCATTGGCGAGCATGGCCGCAATCGCCTTGGCGGTGTCCATCACGCTGCCCCCGCCCACCCCGATCACCACCTCGACCGAAGCCGACGAGGCGAGCTGCGTTCCACGGCGCACGATGTCCACAGTGGGTTCACGATCGACCGGAAACAGCTCGGCCATCAGCCCGCCCACGCGCAATTGCTCCAGGACGAACTGCTGGCGCAGGCTATCCCGCCCGGTGACAAAGAGAATCCGCCGGCCAAGAGCTGCCGCTTCCTCGGCCAGGGTTCCGATGACCCCCGGACCGAAGACGATCCGCCCGGGAGCGGCGAACTCGAAGCGTACCGCTTCAGCCCCAGCCACTGTCACCCGGAAAAACGTTGGTGTATTTGAGGCTGTGGCGCGGCTCGGCCATCATCGACTCCACCGCCTTCTGCCATTCCTGGTAGTGCGCCGTCTGCTTGTGCGCGGCGGGGCCGGCCTCCGATCGGTAGACCTCAGTCAGCAGGAACCGGGAGCTGTCGTTCACCTGCTGCAGCATGTCGAAGCGCGCCACACCGGGCTCGCGCACGCTCTCCTGCGCGTTGCGCAGCGTCGCCTTGCGGAACTCCTCCACCATCTCAGCCACAACATGCACGTGAACCTGCACGATCAACATGGCCAAGCCTCCTGGCAAGACAGATGTAGTATGACACACGATTCGGCCGGCATTGACGTACAATCCGCCGCGTGAACAGTCGCGAGACCCGCGCCACCGCCTCTCGACGGTCAAGTACTGCCACCATTCTGACGGTCAGCAGCTACATCGGCGCCCAGATGCTGGCAGATATTGGCTCGCTCCGGATCATCAGCCTGGGCGGGCTGGCCGTCGACGCCGGGACATTGATCTATCCCTTCACCTTCACTTTGCGCGACCTGGTTCACAAGGTCGTCGGCGTGCGCGGCGCCCGGGCCGTGATCCTGGCCGCAGCCGGGATCAACCTGGTCATGGCCGGCTACTTCCAGTTGATCGCCCGCCTGCCGGCGGCTCCAGAGGCCGGACCGCAGCCGGACTTCCAGGCCGTGCTGGCGCCCGTGTGGCGCATCGTGCTGGCCTCGATCCTGGCCGAGGTGATCTCGCAACTCACGGATACCGAGATCTACCGGCTGTGGATCGAGCGCGTCACCCGGCGCCACCAGTGGGCGCGCGTGCTGGTCAGCAACAGTGTATCCATCCCACTCGACTCGTTGATCTTCGTCGTAGCAGCTTTTGGCGGGACCATGCCCAGCCCCGTGCTGGCAGAGATCGTGCTGGCGAATATCGTCATCAAGGCGGTCGTGACTTTGATCAGCCTGCCGATGATCTACCTGGTCCCGGAGTCGATCGACGAGCAGGAATCCACGCCCCTGGCGGAGAGTTGAGCGCCTGCCCAAGGTGGATCGAGGTGCCTCGCGGCAGCAGGTGGAACGAACGGCGACCATGTGCCCTTGCGGCGCCCTTGGACTGCGTCGCCTGCAGGGCGTGGTGGGTTCGCGGCATGGCCGCCGCGAATCCCTGCGCGCACCTGGGGTTGTGAGCCCCTGCAGCTTGGATTAGAATCTGTCGGTCTGCCCCTGTAGCTCAGTGGATAGAGCGTTGCCCTCCGGAGGCAAATGCCGGCGTTCGAGTCGCCGCAGGGGCGCTGGCAGTGGACAACGGCCCAGGCGTTTGCCCGGGCCGTGATCGTTCCACCGTGCCGCACTTCCCCACGCTACAGATCCACGAAGGTGAATTCGCGCGAGGGCAGTTCGACCAGAGCCAGGCTGCTCCGGCCATTCAACCCCATCAGTTCCCCAGGATTCAGCAGCAGGCAATCCCCGACCCACTCGGAGTGCGCCGTGTGATCGTGGCCATAACACACCAGCCGGTAGTCCTGGGTGGCAGCCAGGCCGCGCGCCAGCTCCGGGTAGTGGTTGACCCCCACCTTGACCCCGCCGAGCTCAAGCCTGGCCAGCGGACCATGGAGTTGGATGGAGGGGAACCCGCTCGCCACCACCGAGATCAGGTAGGTGTCGCCCTCGTTGTTCCCCCAAACGATGTGCACCGGCACACCGGGGAGACCTTCACCCAGGCGACGAATCATGAACGGCGAGCACAGATCGCCGCAGTGGATCACGGCCTCCGCCGAGCGCAAGTGAGGCAGGGCTTCATCCAGCTTCCACACATTGTCGTGACTGTCGGAGAGAACGGCAATTCGCACGGCTTCCACCTCGTTCGACCGGGCGCTCCAAACGCGGCTCGGCTACCGCCTGGCGGGCAGACCGATCGGCAGGACGCCGGTCAATTCCCGGCGTCGCTCACCTTCGGGATGCGACCGTAAACCTGTGCCAATTCGCGCAGCCTGGCAGCTCCCTCTGGCGTGGACTGGCCGGCCACGAAGCGCCAGGTCCAGTTCCCATCGGGCTTGCCAGGGAAGTTCATGCGCGCCTCGGATCCGAGCCCGAGGACATCCTGCAAGGGCGCGAGCGCCCAGCTGGCGACCGAGGCCCAGGCGGTGCGCACCATTTCCAAGGCGATCTCGCCCCCGTCCCGGGCAAGGTAGCGGCGACAGTAGTCCCGCTCGGACTCCGGCGCGGTCTGATACCAGCCGACGACCGTGTCGTTGTCATGCGTTCCGGTGTACACCACGCAGCGGACCGGGTAGTTGTGCGGAAGGAAGGGGTCGGTGGGTCCGCTGCCGAAGCCGAACTGCAGGATCTTCATCCCCGGCAGGCCGAAGTCGTCGCGCAGCGCAACCACGCCCGCAGTGATGAACCCCAGGTCTTCGGCGATCACCGGAAGACCTCCGAGAGCTGTGCGGACGGCTTCCAGGAAGGCCTTGCCCGGACCGGGAACCCAGCGGCCGGTCTCGGCCGTCGGCGCATCGGCGGGGATCTCCCAGTAGGCCTCGAAGCCGCGGAAGTGGTCGAGCCGGACGATGTCCACCAAGCTCAGCGCCGCCCGGAAGCGCTCGATCCACCAGGTGTACTGCTGTGCGGCATGGGCGTCCCAGGCGTAGAGCGGATTGCCCCACAACTGCCCGGTGGGCGCAAAGTAGTCGGGGGGGACGCCGGCGACAAGTGCAGGCTCGCCGCCGGGATGCAGAGCGAACAACTGCTGGCTCGCCCAGACATCGGCGCTGTCGTGCGCTACGAAGATCGGGATGTCACCGACGATGGCGATCCCCAGCTCATGCGCTCTGGCCCGCAGCCCCGCCCACTGTCGGTAGAACAAGAACTGCATGGCACGCTGCCGGGCGATCTCAGGCTGATGCTCGCTGTCCACCCGCGCAAGCGCCGAAGGGTCGCGCCGCTTCAGTTCTTCGGGCCAGCCAGTCCACACACCCCCGCCCAGGCTTGCCTTGATGGCCATGAAACGCGCGAAGTCATCCAGCCAGGCCTGGTTCTCCCCAGAGAACCGCTCGAAGTCCCCGGTGAGCGAAGGCGCTGCTCCTGCCAGCAGCCGATCGGCGGCCGAGCCAAGCATGTGCTGCTTGTACGGGATCAGACGGCCGAAGTCGACCGCGCCTGGCGGCCAGTCCAACTCCTGGATGTCCTGGGAGTCCAGCAGGCCGTCTTCGATCAGCAGCTCCGGACTGATCAGCAGAGGGTTGCCGGCGAAAGAGGAGAAGCTCTGGTAGGGGGAGTCGCCGTAGCCGGTCGGCCCGAGCGGCAGCACCTGCCACAGTGTCGAGCCGGTGGAGGCCAGCCAGTCCAGCCAGGCGAAGGCAGCCGGGCCGAAATCGCCGATCCCGAAGGGACCCGGCAACGAGGTTGGATGCAGCAGCAGGCCGCAGCGCCGCTGCTCGAGGAGGTTGGAGTTGGCTATCTGGGTCATCGAACGCCGGCGATCCTATGATACAAGTCCCGGTAGGCTCGTGCGGAGCGTTCCCAGCCGAAATCCTGCGCCATCGCCCGCAACTGAAGTGCCCGCCAGGCCACCGGGTCGGCATACGCCGCGATTGCCTGGCGCACGACAAGCTGAAGCGCGCCGCTGTCTGCCCGCTCGAACCGGAAGCCCGTCCCGCGATTGCCAGCCAACGGCGCCACACTATCGCGCAGCCCGCCGGTCGCCCGCACAACAGGGATGCTGCCATAGCGCATGGCGATGAGTTGGGTAAGGCCGCAGGGCTCGAAGCGCGAGGGGACAAGCATGATGTCGGAACCGGCGTAGATCCGCCGCGACAGGGCGGCGTCAAAGCGGTGAACGGCTCGCATCCGGTCCGGATGCGCGGCGGCCAGCGCACGCGAGCTGACCTCCAGCGTCTGCTCACCCGTCCCAAGCAGGACAAACTGCCAAGGGAGGTCCAGCAGCGCGGGAAGCGCCTCGAGCACCAGGTCGACCCCCTTCTGGAAGTCCATCCGGGTCACCATCGCCATCAGAGCGACATCGGCTCTCTGCGCAAGCCCGAGCTCACGCTGAAGCTCCAGCTTGTTGCCTGCGCGGCCGGCGAGAGCATCGGCCGAGAAGCGGTGCGGCAGCGCCTCGTCGGTTGCCGGGTTCCAGACCTGTGGGTCGATGCCGTTGAGGATGCCCTGCAGGCGCTCGCCGAGCGCAGTCAGCACCCCATCCAGTCCGCAGCCCAACTCAGGCGTGCGGATCTCGGCTGCGTAGGATGGGCTGACCGTTGTCACCCCATCGGCGGCCACAAGGCCGAGGGGCAGCGGCATGCTCTGGGCCCAGGGCGGCAGACCGGCCACACCCGGTCTGGGCAGCGAGTAGGCCTCCAACGCCGCCTCACTGCCGGCGCCCAGATAGGCGAGATTGTGGATCGTCAGGACCGAGTGGCTGCCGGCCCAGACTGGATCAGCCAAGCGCAAGTGGCGTGACCAGGCGACGGCCGGCGCGGTATGCCAGTCATTGGCGTGGACGATGTCCGGGATCCAGCCCAGCGCCTCGCAAGCCGAGAGGGCCGCGCGGCAGAACAAGAGATACTTCTCCCCGTCGAGGGCCGGATGTGAGTAGATCGAGGGTGCAGCCCGAATCTCATCCGAGTCGACCAACCAGAACGGCAGGTCTCCCAACCGGGCCAGGTGGACTGCTGCCGCGACCGTCGCTCCGCCTCTCGGGATGTACAGCCGCAGCGTGCGCTCGACCGTCAGGCCGTGGGTATCGGTGCTTGCGTGCAGCGGCAGCGCGCATCGAACATCGAGTCCGAGCTGCCGCAGCGCGCCGGGCAGCTCTCCGGCGACATCGCCCAGTCCGCCGACCTTGCTGAGGGGGGTCGCCTCTGCCGCCAGGAAGAGAACATTCACCGGGCAAACCAGCGGAAGTCGATCTCCGGGAACACCTTGTCCTTCTCCCAGAGCTCGGCAGTGAGATCCAGGTCTGGTGCGCCTCGGTCGAGCGAGTCGAGCAGTGCATTGAAGCGATCGACATGCTGCACAAACCGCTGAATGGCGTATTCCTTGGCCTGGCCGGTGGTCACCAGGAAGGGCCAGTCTGAAGACTGCAGCAGAAGCAGTTCGCGGCCGACCTGGTTGAGCAGCGTGCGCTCGCCTCCGCTGGCCGCCTTGT
>JBFYRF010000277.1:0-5706 GCA_041302385.1 Anaerolineales bacterium
TCTGCCAGGGGCTGCTGATCGGCAGCCTGTTCGCCCAGCCGCTATCTCGAATCATGGCGGACTACCAGCCCGAGCAGCATCCGATCGTCGGCCCCCTCATCCGGGGCGGTCCCGCCGAGCTGGTACGTGCTTGCGGGCTTGCGCCTGAGCCGGCATACGCCGATGCCTGCCATCTGTGTTACACCGCCCGCGAGCAACTCCGCGAGCAGTACCCTGAGTTTCTCGGCCCGGGCCAAATGTATGGGGAGGGGCTGTCGTGACCGCTGCCCGTCGTTCCGCTTCGGCGGTGAACCCCCACGCGCCGGTGCTCGACTGGCTGCTGGAGACGCGCGACCCGGGCGTGCGCTTCTTTGCCCTGCGCGATCTGCTCGGCGCGCCGGCCGATGACCCCGCCCTGTTGGCTGCACGGCGCGCGACGGGCCGCACGTCGCCAGTGAAGGAGATCCTGCAGGCGATGCAGCCCGAAGGCTGGTGGGTCAAGCCCGGCCCGGGCTACGCCCCCAAGTACACCGGCACCGTGTGGCAACTGGCCTTCCTCGGGCAGTTCGGCGCCGACGGCGAGAACCGCCGCGTGCGCAAGGCCGCCGACTATGTGCTCGACCACAGCCGTGCCCCGCAGGGCGGCTTCAGCGCCTCGGCCACGGCCGGCGGCTTGATCCACTGCCTGCAGGGCAACCTGGGCGCGGCGCTGCTCGAGCTGGGCTACGGCGACGACCCGCGCCTGCGCCAGGCCCTGGATTGGCTGGCGCGCAGCATCACCGGTGCGGGCATCGCGCCGAACACGGACCCGAAGGCCGAGGTTCGGTACCTCAAGTCGGCTAACAGCGCGCCGGGGTTCGTCTGCAGCGCCAACAACCAGCGCCCGTGTGCCTGGGGCGCCGTCCCGGCACTCGACGCGCTGCGGCGGGTTCCTGCCCGCCGGCGATCGCCGGCCATTCGCCGGGCGATCGACGTAGGCGTGAAGTTCCTTCTCAGCCGGGACCCGGCGGAGGCCGACTACCCCATGGGTTGGAGCCAGAAGCCCAACGGCAGCTGGTTCAAGTTCGGCTACCCCATGGGCTACGTCGCCGATGTCCTGCGCACGGCCGAAGTGCTTGTGGGCCTGGGCTTCGGGCGCGACCGGCGGCTCACCCACCTGGCTGAACTGATCCTGGCCAAGCGCCGTCCGGACGGCCGTTGGAACCTGGAGTACAGCTACGCCGGCAAGACCTGGTTTGACCTGGGAGACAAACGCCAGCCGAACAAATGGATCACGCTGCGCGCCCTGCGCGCCTTGAGAGGTATGGGAATAGCGGTATGAAGACGATTGCACTGGCCGGCAAAGGTGGAACCGGGAAGACGACGCTGTCCGCGCTGCTGATCCGCGCCTTGCTGCGCTCAGGCATCCGCCCGGTGCTGGCGATCGACGCCGATCCGGCGACCAACCTGCACCTGGCGCTCGGCCTGCCGCAGCCGGCGACGGTCGGCGACGTGCGCGAGGACATGCTGCAGGCCGCCCAGGCGCAGCAACTGGGCGTGGCCATCAGCCGCCACGACTACCTGCGCCAGGAAGTGCGCATGGCGCTTGAGGAAGGCGAAGCGGTTGACCTGCTGGCAATGGGCCGCCCGGAAGGCCAGGGCTGCTACTGCGCCGTCAATCACCTGCTGCGCCAGGTGGTCGACGAGCTTGGCGGCAGCTATGCCTACGTGGTCATCGACAATGAAGCCGGCATGGAGCACATCAGCCGGCGCACGACGAAGGATGTCGACCTGCTGCTGGTGGTGACCGACCCGACCGTGCGCGGGTTGAAGACAGCCGTCAGCATTGCTCAGATGGCCAAAGACGTGGAAGTCAACGTCAAGCACACGCTGCTGGTGGTCAACCGGGTCGAGGGCGAGCTCCCCCCGGAGTTGCAGCAGGCCATCGAGCAGAGCGGCCTGGAGCTGGCGGCGATGATCCCGGCCGATGACGCGGTCAATGCGCTCGATGCTCGCGGCGAGGCTTTGGTGAAGCTGGACGTAGATTCCCCCGCCGGTCAGGCGATCGACGACCTGGCGCGGCGCATCCAGACCCTGATCTGACTCGGAGGAGCGAAGCGATGTACAAGATCGGAGAGAACATCCACATCATCTCACCCAGGGTGAAGGAGGGCATTACCAACCGCGACGGAGCCTTCTTCGTTGATCTGGCCCGCCGCCAGAAAGCGGCCGGGGCCGACGCCCTGGACCTGAACGTCGGCCCGCGCAAGAAGGACGGCCCGGAGGTGATGGGCTGGCTGGTCGACGTGATGCAGGAGGCCGTGCCCGGCATGACCCTCTCATTCGACACGACCAACCTGGCGGCGATCGAGACCGGGCTCAAGAAAGCAGGCTCGAACGCGATCATTAACTCGACCTCGGCCGAAGAGGAGCGCCTGGCCAACGTCCCGCCGCTGGCCGCCCAATATGGTTCGAAGCTGATCGCCCTGTGCATGGAGAAGAGCGGCATCCCGGTCAGCGCCGATGCCCGGGTCGCCATCGCCATGGAGAAGCTGATTCCCCGGGCCGAAGAAGTCGGCCTGCCGATGCAGAATCTGCTCATCGACCCGCTGATCCTGACAGTCTCCGGCTGTCAGGAGTACGTTCCACAGGCGATTGAAACCGTGCGCATGGTTAAGATGGTGATGGACCCGCCGCCGATGACCGTGGTTGGCCTGTCCAACGTGTCCAACCAGGTGCCGGCAGAAATGCGCCCCCTGCTCAATCGGGTCTACATGGTCATGTTGATGGCGGTCGGCCTGGATGCGGCCATCGTCGATCCGCTGGACAAGGACCTGATGGAGGCCATCCGCATCGTCGAGGCGCGTGACGACAGCACCCCGGTCGGCGCACTCTACCTCAAGCTGCACGACGCGGTCGCCGCCGGGGAGGAACTGGATCCGGATCAGGTCAGCCTGAGCGACCCGCTTCAGGCGGACATCTGGAAGACGATCCAGGTCCTGCTGAACAAAGTCATCTACACCGACTCGTACCTCCGGCTCTAGCCGGTGCGCGAGCAACGACATCCGGGCGCAACCGGGCGCGCGGATAGGAGAACGAAGGAGCGTATACACATGGTTGAAAGTACGCCGACTCCCACCGTGGAGGAGCTGCTGGCCAAGGCGACCCAGCCATCCAAGGACGCCATGGTCCTGCATCCGTTTTACCGGGGCAAAGTCGAGGTTGCCCTCAAATGCTGCGTCCGCAGCCTGGATGACTTCGCCATCTGGTACACCCCGGGGGTTGCCGCCTCCTGCCGGGCGATCGAGCAAGACCCCGAGCTGGCCTACGAGCACACGCACAAGTGGAACACCGTGGCCGTCGTCTCCGATGGGACGCGGGTGCTCGGCCTGGGCGATATCGGCCCGAAGGCCGGCCTGCCGGTGATGGAAGGCAAGGCGCTGCTCTACAAGTACCTGGGCGGCGTCGATGCCTGGCCGATCATGCTCGACACCAAGGACCCCGACAAGATCATTGAGACGGTGCTTCTGATCCAGCCCGGCTTCGGCGGGGTCAACCTGGAGGACATCTCCAATCCGAAGTGCTTCCGCATCCTGGACACGCTGCGGGCCAAGGCCGAGATCCCGATCTGGCACGACGACCAGCAGGGCACGGCCACGGTGACCCTGGCCGGGCTGATCAATGCCTTGAAGATCGTCGGCAAGAAGATCGGCGATGTGCAGATCACGTTTGTTGGCTCCGGCGCCTCGAACGTGGCTTGCGCCCGCTTGATCTTCTCCGCCGGGGCGGACCCGGCGAAGTGTCGGGTGGTCGACAGCAAGGGCATCATGCACAAGGACCGCCACGACATCGAGCTGCGCAAGGCCGAGTTCATCGACAAATGGAAGATGTGCCAGACCACCAACGCCGAGAAACGCGAGGGCGGGATCGAAGAGGCGATGGCCGGCGCGGATGTCGTCGTGGGGCTCTCCAAGCCCGGGCCGGGGGTGATCAAGCCCGAATGGGTGCGAGCCATGGCCAAGGACGCCATCGTGTTCGCCTGCGCCAATCCGATCCCAGAGATCTGGCCATGGGAGGCCGCCGAGGCCGGCGCAGCGGTCGTCGCCACGGGTCGCTCCGACTTCCCCAATCAGGTCAACAACTCGCTCGGCTTCCCCGGCATCTTCCGCGGCACACTGGACGTGCGCGCCCGGACGATTACCGATGCCATGTGCATGGCCGCCGCAACCGAACTGGCCACGATGGCCGAGGAGAAGGGCCTGAAGCCGGACTACATCATCCCGAACATGGATGAGTGGGAAGTGTTCCCGCGCGAGGCGGCCGCCGTCGCCATGATGGCCATCCAGGAAGGCGTGGCGGGCAAGACCACCACCTACGAGCAGGAACTCGAGAACGCCGGCCGGATCATCAAGCGCTCGCGCGGCCTGACCCAGACTATGATGTCCGAAGGCTTCATTCCCCTGCCTTGACATCCCGGAGGAGGAGCGAACCACGATGTATGACCTGATCATTCTTGGGGGTGGACCGGCCGGCCTGACGGCGGCGGTGTACGCCCTGCGCAAGCGACTGAAGTTCCTGCTGATTACCCGCGATCTGGGCGGCAAGACCAACTTCCGCCTGCAACTGCCCTTCATCGAGAAGCATCTGGTGATCACCGGCGAAGAGGTCGTCAATCGCTTCGCCAACGAGATCGATTACCTGGAGTTCTCGCGTGTCTTTGACAAGGCGATCAAGATCGAGAAGTTGCCCAAGGGATTCCAGGTGCACACCCGCAACGGTCAGGCGTACTCCGCCCGAGCGCTGATCGTCGCCACCGGCGCCTGGGGCCAGCGCCTGGACGTCCCGGGCGAGAAGGAATACATGATGCGCGGCCTGTGCTACAGCGCCGTGTCCTATGCCCCGCTCTTCATCGAGCGCAACACGTGTGTCATCGGCGACTCGGCCCTGGCCATGCGCTCGACCGCCGAGTTGGCCACCATTGCCCGCAAGGTCACCCTGGTAGCGCCCACGCACGGCGATCTGGACACCCCGATGGGGGCGCGCGTGCGCCAGGCGCCGAATGTCGAGATCCTGGAGGGTTACCAGGTCGAATCGGTCCAGGGGGACGAATACGCACGCAAGATCGTCATCCAGGGCAACGGCGAGAAGCTCGAACTGACCGCCGATGCCTTCTTCGTCGAGATCGACCTTGTGCCACAGTCGGACATCGTGGCGGACCTCGTCAAGCGGGATGGCTCCAATCGGATCGTCATCGATGCCCACAACCGGACATCGTGCGAGGGCGTCTTCGCCGCCGGCGATGTCACCAACGCCATCTCCGAGCAGGTGCTGATCTCAATCGGCGAGGGCGCCAAGGCCGCCCTCTCCGCCTACGAGTTCCTGCTGCAGCAGGCCGACTGACGAGCCGGCCGGGAAGGAGAACGGCATGTCCCCGCCCCAAGAGATCGCCTATCGCCAGCTGATCACCCTGGCCGACGGGGCGCGCGTGCTGCTGCGCCCGCTGACCGCCGAGGATCGCCAGGCGCTGCTGGCGCTGTATTCCAACCTCACCCCGGAGGATCGGCGCTACATGCGCCACGATGTCGACGACCCGGGTGCGGTCGGCGGATGGGTCGACGAGCTCGACTACGACGTCGTCTACCCGATTGTCGCCCTGGTCGGCGACCGCATGGCCGGCCACACCAGCCTGCACCTGAACACCGGGCCCGCCCGGCATCGCGCCGAGGTGCGCGTCTTCCTCGCCAAGGA
>JBFYRF010000282.1:0-3942 GCA_041302385.1 Anaerolineales bacterium
GAGAGAGGCGGGGGTTGGCATGGGGGAGCGGGGATCCGGTGACTTCTGTGCATCCTTCTGGTTCGTGGCCAATTGGGGCTATAATCCTGCCCATCCGATCGACCGCGATTGGCCAGATCGTGCTGGTGATCAGCGCTCCACACCAGGCGGCGCGCAGGCACGAGCTTGTTGGCCGGCCGTTGGACGGGCAGCGGGCACATGTGCAGCCCGGCGCAGCGTGCTTTGCAACAGCCGCGGAGAATTGCTCGGCGGGGGATCTCGGCGCCGAGACGAACGATTGGGAGTGAGGCGCTTCATGAGCATCTTCAGCAGGAAGAAGCAGAACCGTTTCATCGAACTGCTGGCCAAGCAGTCGGAACTCTCTTACGAAGGGATGCAGACTCTGCTGCAGTATGTGCGCCTCCCTGACCCGGCGCTGGCCCAGCAGGTCTCGGAAATGGAGGGGCAGGCCGACGAGGTCCGCCGCATCCTGATCGACGAACTCAACCGGACGTTCGTCACGCCGCTCGACCGGGAGGACATCTTCGCGCTCTCGCTGACGATCGACGACATCCTGGACTACGCCTTCACCACCGTAGAAGAGATGTCTCTGTTGGGGATCCAACCCAATCCGTTCATTGAGCGGATGGTGTCCCTGCTGACCGACGCGGCCCGCGAGATCTACAATGGGGTGCTACGCCTTGAGGATCACCCCAACGTCGCCAACGATCACGCCGTGCGGGCCAAGGCCCTTGAGAACCGGATGGAGTCGGTGTATCGCGAAGCGGTGGCGGATCTATTTGCCGGCCCGCGGGACATCGACCACCTGGTCGAAATGCTCAAGCTGCGCGAGATTTACCGCCACCTGTCGAACGCAGCCGATCGCGGCGACGAGGCGGCCAATGTGATCGGGGACATCGTCGTTAAGAAGATGTAAGCCCGGCGCGAGATCCGCGCCGCCGCGCCTGGCAGCCTATGCTGATCCCCAGATGCGGGGCACTTCGGCCCCGCATTTGCGCGCCTGGGCTCACCGCTCCTAGGCTCCGTCGTCTGGGCCGGCGTCGTCCGCCGCCAGCCGATCGAGCTTAACCCCGACTTCCCGCCACTGGATCTTCGATAGGCCGAGCTTCTGGCGGATGCGGTCTCGCTCAACGCCGGCGCGCAGGTCTTGCAGGGCGCTGGTCCAGCGGCACATGTTGAATGAAAGGTGCTTCTCAAGGCCGGCGGCCTCGCCGATGTCCTCCAGCAGGTACTCTAGACGTCGCGGCGAGTAGGGGAAGACGCGGTCGCGCGGCGCGTATTGGCTGAGGTACTCGCGATAGGCCCTGGCCCAGTCTGCATCAAGCGGCAGCTTGCGCTCCCGGTACCGCTTGCGGACTTCGCCGTAGCGCACAAACAACGTGGGTCCTTCGCGATCCGTCAGATCGATGTGGTTGAGGTGGATCGTCAGGCATTCGTTCTTCTTGATGCCGGTCTGAAGCAGCAGGCTGAGCAGTGTGAAGGGTCGCGCATCGGGCTTGTCAGCGTGGCGCCAGACGTCGGCCGTGTCAAGAACGGCCTGGACCTCCTCCGGGGTGAGCACCTCGGGGAGTGGACTGAGCACAGTCTGTTGAGGAACGGAGGCAGCCGGGTCGTCATCGAGTGAACCCGAGTCGACCAGCCAGCGGAAGAAGGCCTTGACCGATGTCACGCGGCGGGCGTAGGTCTTGGGGCTGCACGGCGCCTTCCGGCGATGCAGCATCCAGTCGAGGAAGTTGCGGATATCGTGGGTTGCAATGGCGCCCACTGGAGTACCAGCTCCGACGAATTTGGCCAGCAGACGCAGGTCGGCCGTGAACGCCTTGACGGTGTGGATTGACCGTCCGGCATCCTCCAGGGCTTCGGCCCAGGCGTTGACCGCAGCGCTGATGGCGGTATCGCGCCGCACGGGACCGGAGGGCGGGGATGCCGGAGCCAACCCGGAGGGCTGGGAGAATAGCGGCAGCTCTTCGCTGCGCTCGGGCGGGGTGGCTCGGCTTTCTCCCTTGCGTGTAGTCATATCCCGCAAATCGTATGCGGGACGTGGTGAAAAGTCAACCGCCAGAGCTCTGGCGGCGTCGGGTGGGGTCGAAACAGGGGTTGTAATCGTCGGCGATGACGAGCCGGAAGCGGCTCGTTGCCGTCGGGTCGGGGTCTTCCAGCACGCTCGAGGCGCTGAGACCGAGCACCTCGAGAAGGGCGCGCCGGGCAGGATCGTCGTCAGGGTGCGTGTCGATGAGCACGGTCTGGCTGGCGGGTGACCCGTCAGGCAGGGCGCCCAGCGTCGCCACACCCGCATACGCCAGGCGCTCCGCGGCGAGGTCAGCCCATCCCGGCCGCCGGCTGGCATCGAGCAGTTCAATCTCGAGTCCGGCCAGAGGACCGCCGTCCAAGGCGGAGCCAGGGGAGAAGACTTCCTGCAACAAGGCGCGCAGCGCCTCGGGCTTGGCGACCAGTACCGCAGCCCCAGAAGAGGGCACGCGGTAGTTCACCACCTGATCGCGGCCGATGAATCGGCTGCGGACGGCAGCCGGCCCGATCTCCGCCGCCAGCGGAGCCAGATTCAGTATCTCGGGCAGGGTGAGGTCCGTCGAGACGTTGCGCGCCAGCGCCTTGTATATCGCTGGGATGCGCGCCAGCAGGTTAGGCTGCTGTATCAGGCGGTACAGCGCCCGCAGCACCTCTTGCTGTCGGCGCGAACGATCGAAGTCGGAGGAACGGGCGCGGGCGCGCGAGTACCACAGCGCAAGCTCGCCGTCCATCGCCACCCGACCGGGAGCCACGGTGAACAACTCCCAGCTGTCGCGATCCTGCGGAGGCGCCTCCGGCGACTCAAGGCGCCAGTCGGTGTATGAGCAGGAGACGAGCACCTCAATCCCGCCCAGCGCGTCCACCAGCCGCTGGAAGCCCTGCATCTCGACCCGCACGAAGTGATGCACGGGGATGCCCAGGTTGTACTGCAGCGCCTCCCGCAGCAAACCCATGCCGCCGCCCGGGTAGGAATGTTCCTCGCCGATCAGGAAGGCGGAGTTGATGCGCTGCATGCCCTGATCGGGAAGGTACACCCAGAGATCGCGTGGGATAGAGAGCATGCTGGCGCGCGGCTCGTCGGAATCCAGGGAGACCAGGATCAGCACGTCATCACGGAATGCGCTTCCACTGCGGCGGTCGGAGCCCAGCAGCAATATGTTGACGACCTGCGGACCGAAGGGGATGGGCTCGGCGGGCGGCGGCGCGGGTTCTCCATTCTCACGCGCGAACTTCGGGTCAGGCAATGGGGCAGGCGATGGGAGGGCGGCGGCTGCCGCCGTCGGCGTTCGGTCGGCAGGGAGAAACGGAGTGCGAAAGGGCGGTGCGGCCTGTGCCGTAGCGGCAGGCGTGGGCGACGAATTCGCCGGCTCAAGCGCAGGGATTGCCGACGGGCTGCAGCCGGAGGCGATCAGCGCTCCAGCCAGCAGCGCTGCCGGCAGGCGCGCCCGGCGGATCACTTCAACATGGCCGTCTCGAGCATGGCTTGGATGGCATCCCGGTTAGGGAGCAAGACCGAGGCGCCGCTAACGGGCACTCGCCAACCGGTGGCCATGCTGGAGTCGATCGAGAACCTGTGGATGCGGCTCGGGTCTGAGGCAACTGTGGTCCCCACCGGGATCATTCCCAGCAGGTCGTTCAATGTCAGGTCCGTCTGAACCAGCGAGGCATATTGCGCATACAGTTCGGGCAGGCGGGTCAGGCCATTCAGGCTGACGAGCCGTTGAAACAGGGCGATCAACACCTCCTGCTGGCGGCGAAGCCGATCGAAATCGCTCGTGGCTTTGCGCACGCGTACATAGCACAGCGCCTCAAAGCCGGACATCCGGTAGGTGCCCGGCGGGTAGGTGCGATAGACCCCGCCGCACTCGTCCGACATGTACTTGCCGATCTGGACGTCGATCCCCCCGAGCGTGT
>JBFYRF010000310.1:0-7949 GCA_041302385.1 Anaerolineales bacterium
CCTCGTCGAACAGGCCGTACGTCGGCAGGTACACCTTGCGGTGGATGTGCACCAGTTCGCCGCGCGAAAGGTAAGCGG
Organism: Anaerolineales bacterium; assembly: GCA_041302385.1. GTDB lineage: Bacteria > Chloroflexota > Anaerolineae > Anaerolineales > E44-bin32 > PFL42. The sequence continues at coordinate 79 of JBFYRF010000310.1, forward strand.
CGGCGATGAAGAACCGGCTGCGGGCGTCGGCCTCGACAAAGCCTGCAATCAGATCAATCCCCCGGCTGGCCTGCAGCAGGTGACGAAAGACGGGGTCCTTGGTGTTGGGCCGCAGGGCGACGGTCGGCGTCAGGTCCTGCAGCGCGTACCCGGTCAGGGAGAGCTCGGGAAATTGGATTAGGTCAGCGCCGGAGGCCCTGGCTTGCCTGGCGAGCGCCAGATGCTTCTCGAGGTTGCCCTGCACATCTCCCAAGCGGGTGCTGATCTGTGCTATGGCAAGCGTGAAACGGCCCGCTGACTCACGCACGCTGGAGTGCCTTTCGGTGCAGGGCGAAGGCCAGCATGCTCAGCAGCGCAACCGCCGTCCAACCCAGCGCCTCCAGGCGCATGCCGACCAGGGCAGCCGCCGGATCACCGCGCACGAACGAAAGCGCCAGACCACTCAGACTGATACTGAGCAAGGCGACCAGGGATGGAACGCCAGTGGGCAGGGCGGTCGCTCCCCTGCTGAGCAGGAAGAGCAAGGGGGCAAGACAGGCCAGTGCCCCGGCCGCCTGGGTTGGCCAGCGCGGCAGGCGCACCTGCATCGGGCCTGGCAAGACGGGCAGCCGAAATGGCCCAGCGGCCGGGAGGCCGAAGGCGCAGGCGTCGAACAAGCACCCAACCCATGCCGCCGCAGCGACGAGCAAGGCCGGCGCGGCGAGGGCATCGGCCAGCGGCCAGACGGGCTGGCGGCTCGCGATGGCAAACAGCCCCAGGCCGCAGACGGCGCCGAGCACGGCGCCCGGGCCGCTCAGCCCGCCACGCCACAGCCGAACGACCTCCCAGACATCCTGGTTGAAGTAGGCGGAGTGGGTGAGGACAAAGCCCAGGCGGGCGCCCAGCAGCCCTCCCGCCAGGGCGGCCAGCCCGGCCTCAAAGGCCGCACCTGGCGGGCCGCCAGCACTTCGGCTCGGGAGGGCCCGGGGCTGCGCCGGGGCGGGGAGGAGCAGCCAGGCGAGCCCGGCCACGACCGCCAGCGTCAGGATCCACGGGAACGCGTTCGACAAGCCTCACCCCAAGGGATCGCGGCGAATAATACCACCGGGGTGCGCTCTCCGGTCGGCCCGCCGGCCGGGAGTGCCTGCGAACTGGCGTGCTTGGCCGTATAATGCCCCGTGCCCCCGGAGGGCACCCCCATGCCAGACCTGACCATCAACCCGGTTCGCACGGCAGCCGATCTGGAGACGTTCGCCTACTTCCCGTGGACCGTCTACCGGAGTGACCCGTGGTGGGTTCCGCCGCTGATCAGTGAGCGACGCAAGCTGGTCGACCGCGAGCGTTTCCCCTTCTTTGAACACAGCCAGGCGGAGTTCTTCGTCGCCAGGCGCGGCGACCGGGTAGTCGGAACGATCGCCGGCATTGCCAATCGGCGCTACAACGAATTCCACACCAGCAATGTGGGCTGGTTTGGGTTCTTCGAGGTACTCGAGGATCCCGAGGCGGCTGCCGGCCTGCTGGCCACTGCCGGGGAGTGGGCACGGGCGCAGGGCTTCGAAGCTGTGCTGGGGCCGGCCCAGTACTCGACCAACGAAGAGGTGGGTCTGCTGATCGACGGGTTCGAGGACGCACCGCGCATCATGATGACCTACAACCCTCGGCGCTACATCGGCTACCTCGAGCAGGCTGGCTTCGCCAAGGCGATGGACCTGTTCGCCTACCGGACATCGATCGAGCACTTCCGCACCCACATCCCGCCCAAGCTCGAGCGTGTGGTCGGCAAGGTGATCGAACGCAACAAGTTCACCCTGCGCAAGGTGAACATGAAACACTTCGAGCGCGAGATCGAGCATGTCAAACGGCTGTACAACAGCTCCTGGGAGCGCAATTGGGGGTTCGTCCCGATGACCGAGCATGAGTTCGACCATCTGGCCGAGCAGCTCAAGCCGATCCTCGATCCGGACCTGGTGCTGGTGGTCGAGCACGAGGGGGAGCCGGTGGCCTTCGGGCTGACGCTGCCGGACTTGAACGAGCCGCTGGTCAGGGCCTACCCCCGGCCGGGAACCCCTGAATTGCTGACGATGGGCAAACTTGTCTGGCACTGGAAGGTGCGCCACACCCTGAAATGGCTGCGCGTGCTGGCGCTTGGCGTGCAGCCCGAGTTCCGCGGCCAGGGGGTGGACGCCATGCTCTACCTGCAGACCGCCCGCAACGCCTTTTCCAAGGGATATCAGTTCGTCGAGATGAGCTGGATCCTCGAGTCGAACGACATGATGAACCGCTCCATCCGCCTGCTCGGCGGAGAGGTGTACAAGACCTACCGGGTGTACGAGAAGCGTCTGTGATCGATCTGACCCTGCTCGAACAGACTCGCTGAGACCTCATTCTGACGGGATCTTCCGCTTGCCTGTCCACTCCGTCGAATACCTGCATGCCTCCTGGCGGGATCTGCGCGCCGTGCTGGCCCTCGAAGAAGCTTGCTTCGGCGCCGACGCCTGGCCGTGGATCGATGTGCTGGCCGCCCTCTCTCTGCCCGACGCGGTGAGGATCAAGGCTCAGGTCGGGGCGGAAGTTGTCGGCTTTGTTTTCGGCGAACGGCGGGACCGGCGGCGAGTCGGCTGGATTTCCTCGCTGGCGGTTGCGCCGGGCCACCGACGTCAAGGGATCGCCAGGGAACTGCTGCGGCGCTGCGAGCTCGAGCTGTCGACCCGGCAGCTGCGCCTTGCCCTTCGGCGGGCCAACGAAGGTGCCCTGGCGTTGTACCTGAGCGAGGGGTATCGCCAGAGCGAAGTGTGGCCGGCCTACTACCGCGATGGCGAGGATGGCCTGGTCATGGGCAAGTCGGGGGGAGCGAACGCGGGCTGACGGCGAGATCGCTTCTGCGGGCAGGCCAAATCTGATACAATGCGCCAGTTCAAGGGCGTTGTACCCTTCGCCCGGGGCGCCCGCAGGCGCCCAATCCTTGGAAGAAAGGGCTTGACCCCCATGAAAGTACTGCTGCTGAAAGACGTCTACAAGCTCGGCCGCGCCGGCGACATCAAGAAGGTCGCAGATGGCTACGGGCGCAACTTCCTGCTCCCGCAAGGGCTGGCGGTGATGGCCACCCCGGGTGCGTTGCAGCAAGCCGACCGCATCCGGCGCGTCGCCACCGAGGAGCGCGTCCGCCTCAACCAGGAACTGGGCGCCGTCGCCGAGCGTCTGAATGGGCTGCAGGTGGTCTTCCCGGCCAAGGCCGGCGAGACCGGCAAGCTGTACGGCTCGATCACCCATCAGATGATCGCCGAGGCGATTGAGAACGCGGTCGGTGTGCAGGTGGAGCGCCGGCAGATCGACTGCCAGCCGGTGAAGACGCTCGGGGTGCACAAGGCCCGCATCCGCCTGACGGTTGACCTGATTCCCGAGATCCAGATCGTGGTGCACCGCGAAGGCGAGCCCATCGAGTCGGCTTTTGAGCAGCAGAAGGTTGCCCCGGTTGTGGTCGAGACCGGCGATGAAGGCGCCGAGGGCGAGTCCGAGTCGGAAGCGGCGACCGTCTCCGAGATCGAAGCCGAACCGGAAGACTGACGCAGGGCGTGATCCCCGACGGCCTGCGCCCGGGGCACCGTCCAAGACCCGATGGATGACCTGGGAAACACGCTGCGCGATGCGCGCGAGCGCCTCGGCCTGACCCTGGAAGAGGTCGAGCGCGCCACCCGCATTCGCACCCATCACCTCGCGGCGATGGAGCGCGGGGATTGGGCCTCTCTCCCCTCCCCGGTGCAGGCCCGCGGGTTTCTGCGCAACTACGCCGACTTCATTGGGCTGGATCCGGGCGAGATCCTGCTGCGGTACGCCGAAGGGATCCAGGCCCGGCGGCCTTCGCCGGTCGCGGCCACCCAGCCCCGGACCGCCAGTGCGCCGCCAGGCGAAGTGCGGGTCAAACGTCCGCGGCTGATCTCGTCCGATATTGTCGTCGCCTCGGGAATCTCGCTGGCACTGCTCGTGCTGCTGGTCTGGGGCGCCTCGTGGGTTATGGCCAGCCTGCGCCAGCAGACATTGGAGGATGCCGGAGCAGAGGCGTTTCCGGCGCCGCTGCCTGAGATGGCGACGGCTTTCCCGCAGACACCGACCCCCGGCCTTCCGGGTGTGTTGGTGCTGGAAGAGGTGACGGCAGTCCCATCAATCACCCCCACACTCCCCATTGGCCCGATCGGCGCGCTGGGCCTGCGCCTGAATGTGGAGAAGGATGCCTTCCTCGTGGTGAACGTCGACGGACGCGAACAACTGCGAGCCCGCGCCCGCCCGGGCGATGTGTTTGACTTCCAGGGACAGACACTGATCGAAGTGCTGACCGGCAACGGGGGCGGCGTGCGGGTGATCTTCAATGGCAATGATGAAGGGCTGCTAGGGGTGTTCGACGAGCCGGTGGTGCGTCTGTACACCCAGCAGGGGGTGCTGACGCCGACGGCAACCATCACGCGCACGCCGACGGTCGGAGCGGCCACGCCCACGCCACTGCCGCCCACGCCCACGCCGCCCGGCGCAGGATGAACCTCCGCCGACTTCAATCGACGGGCGGCGCGGATCGCCCGGCGGGCCGGGGGCTGGCGCAACGGCTCATGATCCAGGCTGCGCAACGGGTGATTGTTGGCAGCCTCGTCATCGGCCTGGCCGCCTGCGCCGTGCCACCAGCTAGCCGGCCTATCCCGTCCACGTCCCCCTCACCGGTCGCCTCCGACTCCGCACCGGCGCCGGCCGAACGCACCGCCACCGCCGAGCCGGCCCCGACCGCAACCGCCCTCCCACAGGCGCCTCCCGCCACGACCTCGCCCTGCCCGGTCCAGGAGACCGGTGGGCTGATCAGCGAGCTGCAGCGGATCGGCGCCCAGATGCCTGGTTCGGGCTCGGAAGGCATGCGCGTGCCCAGCGTAGCGCAACTGCTGGCCTGGTCGGCCATCATCGAGGCTGCCAGCCGGAACGACCTTGAGACGGCCTGCCGCCTGATCGCGGCGCAGGGCTTCCCCTATCAGGTTGTCGAGTTCATCGACCGACCCCATCAATCTGAGCGAGTGGTGATGCTGAGGGAGAACCTGCCGGTCACCACAGGCTGGGGTACCTATGTGCTTCGTCCTGACCCGGGGCGCGACCTGTTGATTGAGGTTCCTCACCCGCTGGCGGACAGCAGGACGCGCACGGAAGGGGCGGTGCTGTTTCGCAGCCTGTCGGCGCGAGCGCTGCTTGTCGCCGGCGCTCATCGCTGTGCCAATGCCGCTCCTGCCAACTGCGGCGGGACGACGATCGCCTGTGGCCAGGTCGGGCCGTATCGGGAGTCCGATGTGGCGCACGCCACCCAGACCATGTTCCAGGCGGCGCACCAAGCCCTGGCAGCATGTGCTGGCGAAAGCCTGACGATTCAGTTGCATGGCAACAGTCTGGCCACCTGTCCCGACCTGTTCATCAGCAACGGCTCGACCCGGCCTGGCGAGGTCAGCCGAGCGTTGTATCGGGAAGCCCTGCGCGCCTGCTCCGATCGCACCGTCGACCTGGCCGATGGGGAGCAAGGCGAGTGCGGCTTCTACGGCAACGGGTCGCAAGCAAGCTATCATGCGCTGTGTGCGGAGGGCTGGGACATCACCATCTGCCCGGACACCCTGCGCCGCCCCGCTGGGGTCGAGCGCTACCTCTCGCTGGAACAATCGTGGGAACTGCGCCAGGACTACGCCTGCCTGGTGGAAGCCCTGGAGAAGGCGCTGAAGTGAGGCGGGTTCTCCGTCCCTCAGCCCCTGAACCCACCCTGCGCCGATGCCTGGCGCGCACACGCCGTGTAGGGGACCGCTGGCGGGGGCGGGAATCGAAAGCCCTGCGATGAGCCAGCGCTATCACCTGGTTTCGCTCGGCTGCGCAAAGAACACCGTCGACTCGCACTCGATGGCTCAACTGCTCGAGCGCGACGGGTTCCACAGCTCGCCATCGCCCGAGGACGCCGACGTGCTCCTGGTCAACACCTGCGGCTTCATCGGTCCGGCGCGCGCTGAGTCGCTGGATACCCTCCGCCAACTGGCGGCGGCGAAGCGGCCGGGCCAGCTGCTGATCGCCGCCGGTTGCCTGACGCAGCGCTACGGCGCTGAGATCGCCCGTCAGGTTCCGGGGTTGGACGGCCTGCTGGGTACTCGGCGCTGGATGGACATCGTCGCCCTGGTCGAGCGGGCGCGCCGCACCCGCCATCCGGTGTATGACTTGTCGGATGCGGCGACGGTCGCCATGGACAGCGACGGTATCCCTCGCACCGCCATCCAAGGGCGCAGTGCATACCTGAAGATTGCCGATGGCTGCCGCCGGCCGTGTGCCTTCTGTGCAATTCCCTTGATCAAGGGGACTGCCGTCAGCCGGCCGAAGCCTGCCATCCTGGCCGAGGCCCGCGCCCTTCAGGAGCAAGGGGTGCAGGAAGTGGTGCTGATCGCCCAGGACACGACCGACTATGGGCACGATCTGGGGGTCCGCGATGGATTGGCGGATCTGCTCGACGACCTGGCGGCGCATGTCCCCGACATCCCGTGGATCCGGGTGCTGTATGCCTACCCGGGCTACGTCACCGACCGGCTGATCGAGGTCATGGCCCGGCACGCCACGATCGTGTCCTACCTGGACATGCCGCTGCAGCACGCCCATCCGCGCTTGCTGCGAGCGATGCGCCGGCCGGCCAACGTCGAGTGGGTGCATCGCACGCTGGAGAAGATGCGCCGCGTCCTGCCGGATCTGGCGCTGCGCACCACGTTCATCGTTGGCTATCCCGGCGAGACGGAGGCCGAGTTCCAGGAACTGCTCGACTTTGTTGAGGCGACGCGCTTCGACCGGGTCGGTGTGTTCACCTTCTCCTTCGAACCCGGCACCGCCAGCCAGCCACTGGGCGATCCGGTGCCGGAGGCAGTCAAACAGGAGCGGCGGGATCGGTTGATGAGCCTGCAGCAGACGATCTCGCTTCAGAACAATCAGGCGCAGATTGGCCGGAGCCTGCAGGTGCTGGTAGAGGGGCAGGGCGATGGCCTGTCGATCGGCCGTTCCTACCGCGACGCGCCCGAGATCGACGGCATGGTCATTGTCGAGGGGGACCTGAATGTCGGGTCGATGGCACGGGTACTGATCCAGGGCGCGCTCGAGTACGACCTGACCGGGATCCCGCTCCCTGCATCTGGCGACGCCGGGCAAGGACATCCCCGGCGCGTCTGAGCTCGCTCGGGCCCGCCAATCCCCGCCCTGCAACCGCGAGCCGGATCCACACCGCGTGGCTCAGGGCGATGCCGTCAAGCCCCACGAATCCTGGTCGCTGCGGCGCGAGGCAGGTGAGCCCGGTCTCGAGCGAGATTCGCCGCCATGTCCTGCCAGCCGTCAATGCATGCGCTTCTCCGTGAAGGGTTGGGGGGCTGTCGGGACGCCGTTCCTGGCGCATCGGTGGGAGGCAGGCGGCAGGGCACTGGACCTCGGCGCAGCTGCGTTGCATGGCGACTTGTCTTCCGCATATCGTTTGATCAGCGTCAACTGTACCGAAGCGTGGCTCTGCTCGAGGGGCCAGGGGGAGGGAACCCGCCTGGCTTCCCCTCACCTCCGGAAGCGGTGGGTTGAGTGTGCATGGCGCCCGCAAGGTGAACCGGTGCACGGTTGCCGCGGCGCACCGCGCGCTCAAGGCGAGGTGGCGTTGGGTAGGGCAAGTTGGGCTTCGGCTTCAGGTGTTTTCGGTGAGAGTGCGGAGACTGCTCAGGGAAGCAAGTCCGGCGGGTCCTTCGGCTTGTCGCTCGAGTCGACCTCGCGCCACTCGGCGTCGACCACCGAGTTCAGGGCGCGGGTATGCTCCTGGACGATCTCCGGAGGACAGAGCTCGACAAACAGGTACGTTCCCAACCAGATGATCACGCCGT
>JBFYRF010000318.1:0-7349 GCA_041302385.1 Anaerolineales bacterium
GGGGGGGTTCGCCGGCCCCAGCGCCAAGGCCATGCTGCGCGGCGTTGAGGTCCCGGCCGATCGGGGCGGCCCGTCCGACAACTCGCCCCATCCTGCTCCGCGTAAGCAGGCGCACCTAGCGTGCCGGGGCCTTTTTCGGGGCCACCGAACAGCTGGCTCTGCCGATCGTTGGGACGACGGACAACCTGCGGCTTGGCGCACCGGACCCCCACCCGGCCGGCTGGCCCTCGACTTCGACCGCCCGAAAGACGCGCCGGCCCAGCCCAGTAGGCCTGCATCTTGACGCCGGGCGGTCTCGCTGGCTCACGCGGCGTGATCCGGGTGGATGACCCAGCCGAATTCGTGGCCGCCGTCCGCCGCACGGCTCGGATCCTACGCGTCGAGGCTCCCGAAAACCCCCAGGAGACCCACACGAGGCTGTGCGTTGAGCGCGATCTTCCTGGCCCGGAGCATGCCCTGGAAGGGCTCATCAGCAATGCCCGGTTGGAGCCGCTGGCGCTCTTCGACAAGCCAGGTCAGCTGGTGGGTCCGTTCTGCGAGGAGAGGCAGTCCATCACACCCTCGCGCCTCGAGCCGGCGCTTCAGCGTGCAGTTCACTCCTCCGTGGCCATGCCTATGTCCACTTTGGGATTGACCCACCGGCCGGTGCATGCCGAAGTCCGCCTGCAAGACGATCGGGTGCGGATCCTGGAGATCGCCGCCCGGTCGCTCGGAGGGCTGTGTTGGCGTGCGCTGCGATACAGAGGGGGGCGTTCGCTCGCAGAAGTCCTGCGGTTGGATGCAGCTCGAATATGGCTGCCCTGCCTCCAGCTGGAACCGGCAGCCAGCGGGGTGATGATGATCCGCATACCGGGGGCCCGTGCGCTGCACCGCAGCGAAGGCGCCGAGGCGGCCGCTGCCCTGCCAGGCAACCCCGAGGGAGTGACCGAGCTTCCGCCGGGAGAGGCTGCGGTGCCGCGCCCCGAAGCCGGCGATAGCCTTGGCTCTCGCCTCGCCGAGCTGGGTCCCGCACTCAGTTCGAGGTTTGCGCGGGCTGTGCTCACGCCCGATCGCGGATCGACCTGGCTCCCGGTCGACCCCAGGAACCGAGCGAGTACAATTGGGCGGTTGGCCTGGGGGCTTCGCGCAGGCGGGCCAGGGAACCGGCAGCCCTGCGGGAGAATCTGCGACAGCCGCTCATCAGGGCATGGAGGCAGGGCATGATCACGGTAACCGACTCCGCCAGAACCAAGGTCCTCGAGCTGCAGCAAGCCCGCGGCCTTGCCGATGCCTTGCTGCGCGTCGGCATCCGCGGACGCGGGCCGGGCGGGTTTCTCTACACGCTGGCCTTCGCCACGCCGGATGCCGAGCAGCCCGACGACACGCGGATCGTCCTCGATGGCGTCACGCTGCTCGTCGACGCCGACAGCATGGATTACCTTCAGGGCGCCAGCATTGACTTCGTCGACACACCGGACGAGTCCGGATTTCGCGTCGACAACCCCAACCCGTTGTGGCGCGATCCAACCTCGCTGGCGATTCAGGCTGTCATTGACACCCAGCTGAATCCCACCCTGGCGTCTCACGGCGGATTCGTGCAACTGCTGCAAGTCGACCGCAAGACGGCCTACATCGCCCTGGGGGGCGGATGCCACGGCTGCGGCATGGTTGACGTGACGGTCAAGCAGGGGATCGAAGTGATGATCTGCCAGGAGGTTCCGGCAATTGAGCGTGTCATCGACACGACCGACCATGACGGCGGGACCAATCCGTACTACCGCCCTTCGAAAGGCGGCCACTCGCCCCTGGCCAAGGGCTAGACCCCGACGTGAGGAACCTGCGCCTGCCGGCGCCGGCAGTGGCTCTCGATTTTCCCGGGGCAGGTGTGATCGAAACCGGCTATTGCCGGACCCGAATCCGGTTCTATTCGCTGGTGGATTGACGCTCGAGCAACCGAACGTGCTGCCATCGCTGGGTCGATGCGCCCACATGGACCTTGCGGACGATTCGGCATGACCGCCCCTCTCGGAACGGCCCTGCCGGGACCCGTCCCACGAGCGTCTGAGTAACAAGCATGCAGTATCTGGCCAGTCAGCAGCGCAAGGCCCTCGGCCTGTACCGGGAATTCCCCAAGCCGTTCTGGACGCTGGTCGGGGCCACGTTCGTCGACCGGCTTGGCGGTGCGCTGCTCTTCCCCTTCTTCGCCCTGTACCTAACCGACCGCTTCCAGATCGGGATGTCCGAGGTCGGCTTGCTGTTCGCCATCTGGTCGTTGGCGGCATTCCCCGGCAACCTGCTCGGCGGAGCACTGGCCGACCGCATGGGCCGCAAGTACCTGCTGATCTTCAGCCTGCTGGCCAGCTCCCTGAGCACGTTGGCGATGGGGTTCGTGACCTCGCTGGACGCCTTCTACCTGCTGGCGCTGGTCTCGGGAGTGTTCACCGAGGTCGGAGGCCCCGCCTACAACGCCATGGTGGCCGACCTGCTGCCAGAGCGCCAGCGGGCCCAGGGCTTCGGCATTCTGCGTGTCGCCTTCAACGTGTCGGTCGTGATGGGGCCGGCGATCGGCGGATTGCTGGCTGCACGCTCGTACCTGCTGTTGTTTGTGATCGACGCCGTGATCAGCGCGATCGTGGCACTGATCGTGTGGCTGGCCATGCCGGAAACCCGACCGGAGCCCCACCCTGACGCCCAACCCGAGAGCGTCGGCAGGACCTTCGCCGGCTACCTGGTTCCGCTGCGCGATCGCGTCTTCCTGCTCTTCCTGCTGGCCGGAATGCTGGCGTGGTTCGTCTACATGAACATGAACACCACGTTGGGGGTCTACCTCCGGGATGATCACGGCATCGCCGAGAACCTGTATGGACTGATCCTCAGCCTGAACGCCATCATGGTGGTGTTCCTGCAATTCCCGATCACCCGCTGGATTGCTCCCTACCGGCCGATGCGGGTGATCGCGGCGGGGACGGCGCTGTACGCGGTCGGCTTCGCCATGTATGGCTTCACGTCCACCTACGTCATGTTCCTGATGGCGATGGTCGTGATCACCGTCGGCGAGATGCTGATCGCGCCGGTCTACCAGGCGGAGGTCGCCGATCTCTCGCCGGAGGCGATGCGCGGACGCTACATGGCGGTCTCCGGTTTCGCCATCGGCATCCCGTATGCAATCGGCCCATTGATAGCCGGCAACATCATGGACAACCACGACAGCCGACTGCTCTGGTACCTGAGCGGCGTCGTTGGGATGATTTCCGTGCTAGTCTATCTGTATCTTGACCGGTTGGTCCACCCCTCCCCCCGGCCAGCCGAAGCCGGACGGGCCGCAGACTCCCCGGTGTCCTCGGCCGGGGAAATCAGAGAGGAAGCCGCCAAGTGAGCCTGATGCGCAGAGTCGACGAGGCCCGCAAGGGTTACGCCACCGGCGACGAGGCTCTATCGGCGCAGGCGCACGCGCCCGACCGAATCGCTGAAGCCGCCCGCGAGGAGCATGGCGGCGCCGCCCACCAGTACCTCGGCGACATGGTGTACGGCGGGCTGGACGGGATCATCACCACCTTTGCTGTCGTCAGCGGCGTTGCCGGGGCCAAGTTGGGCAGTAACATCATCCTGGTGCTTGGCCTGGCGAACCTGCTGGCCGACGGCTTCTCGATGGCCACCGGCGCCTACCTGTCCACCAAGAGCGACCAGGAGTACTACGAACGCGAGCGCGAACGCGAGCGCTGGGAGGTCGACCACTACCCGGAAGGCGAGAAAGCTGAGCTGCTCGAGGTGTATCGGAATCGCGGCTACGACTCTGCCGATGCATCCGCCCTGGTCGAGATCCATTCCCGCAACCCAGACCGTTGGGTCGAGACGATGATGTTTGATGAACTGGGCATGGTCAAGGACGAGCGCAAGCCGACACGCAGCGCCCTGGCGACCTTTGTCTCGTTCCTCATCGCTGGGTCGGTGCCTTTGTTGGTGTTCCTGATCGGCCTGTTCGTGCCGATCTCAGCCCAGACCTCCTTCTGGGTGTCGCTGATCCTCTCGGGCGTCGCCCTGTTCCTTCTGGGTGCGGCCAAGGTGCTGGTGACGAAGCGCAGCCTGCTGCGCAGCGGCATGGAGACGCTCCTGGTGGGCGGTCTGGCAGCCGGAGTGGCGTATGCGGTCGGCGCGCTGCTCAGGGATCTGGTCGGCTGACCTCGGGCACGGCGCGACCGGGACCGCCGGCCGCCGTAGAGCCTGAGGAAGCCGCCTAAGAGAGGGGATCGCCTGATGGGGCGTCCTCGGAGGGGAGAGTCGGATGGATCAACGTCAACGCACGGCACTCGCCGGGGGGATCTTGCTGATCTTGCTCGGCGCCTGCTTGCTGCTCGCCCGCATATCGCCTGACCTCCAGGGGCTGCTTCCGCAGAACCTGGGCTGGCCGCTATCACTGGTCGGGGTGGGTTTGTTGCTGCTGGTGATTGGCCTCGCCAGCGGAACGCCGGCTATGGCTGTTCCCGCCTGCATTGTGGGCGGCATTGGCCTGATCCTCAACTACCAGATCGCCACCGGCGACTGGGGGAGCTGGCTGTACATGTGGGCGTTGATCCCGGGATTCGCCGGTCTCGGAACTGTCTTGGCAGGCATCTTGGGGATGAACCCCTCCCGGTCAATTCCCGACGGCTTGTGGACGATGGTGGTCAGCCTGGCGCTGTTCCTTGTCTTCTCTTCGCTATTCGGCGGGCCGGTCCCGGTCAGCCCGTACTGGCCCGTGCTGCTGATCGTGCTGGGCGGGGCGGAGTTGATCCGCAACGTCTTCTTCCCGCGGCGGTCCGGGTCGGTCAGTTGAACATGCAGCCGGCTGGCGCATGGCCGGGCGCCGTTCCGGTCGATATCCGGCAACCGAGGTAGGGATCACACGGAGGATCGAGATGCACAGATCGCGCCCACAGATCCTGGCCGGCCTGGCGTTGATTGTCGGCGGACTGTTGTTCCTCTTGCAGAGCCTGGGCATCCTGCCGCAAGGGGCATCGGTGTTCTGGACATTGGCCTTTGCCACCAGCGCGGGGATCTTCCTGTATGTCTTCGCCATCAACCGCGAGAACTGGTGGGCGCTGATCCCCGCCGCCGCCTTGCTGGGCATCGCGGGGGCCATCGCCTTGGGCGCCTTGCTCCCGGCGAGTGCTGATCCGTGGGCAGGTGCGCTCTTTATGGCCGTGCTCTCACTCGGATTCTGGGGGATCTGGATCTCCCATCGAGATGCCTGGTGGGCGATCCTCCCCGCCGGCGCGGTCCTGTCGGTCTCGGCGATGATCGTCGCCGGTGGGCTTCTCCCAGGTGAGCTCGCCCCGTTGAGCGTGCTGTTCATTGGACTCGGGTTGACCTTCGGGCTGCTCCTGCTCGTTCCGACGGAAGAGGGCCGCATGAGTTGGCCAGCGGTCCCGGCGCTGGTTCTGCTCCTGCTCGGCGCATTCTCGACCCTGCTCTTCAGTTCTTCGCTTCAACTCCTGGGACCGGCCCTGCTGATCCTGGGGGGCATCGTGCTGATCGTGCGCGTGCTACGCAAGTAGCGGCTGCAGCGCGGTCAGCTGGAGGGGAGTTCGACGATGACCACAACTTATCGACACGGGAGCATCGTGGGGCCGGTCATGCTGATCGGGTTTGGTGCGGTCCTGCTCCTGGACAACCTTGGCCTGCTGAGCCAGACCCCCTGGACGGCGCTGCTGAATCTCTGGCCCGTGATCCTGGTCGCCGCTGGGCTTGACCTGGCCATCGGCTACCGTTCTCGGGCAGGAGCCGTCACCGCGGCGGCTCTGTCGCTGCTCGTGCTGGGGGTAGCGATCACCTGGCTCGCCGAAGGCGATCGCGGGCAAGCCACGCAGCTTCCGGGCGAGAGTGTGCAGGTGCCGTTGAACGACGTGACCTCGGCGGAGGTCTCGCTCGCCCCAGTCGCCTCTGCCCTGCAGGTGGGGGCACTCGATGGCGGGAACTACTTGCTGGCCGGAACGATCGCCTCGTATCGCGTCGAAGGCGTCACCCAGAGCTACCAGCGCACCGGCGATCACGCACAGGTCAGGCTTGAGACGGCTGGCGCTTCGGTCGTGCCAACAACGGCCTTCTCCGCTTCCTCCCCGACCTGGGACCTTGACCTCACGCCCACCATCCCGCTGGAGATTGGGGTCAACCTTGTGGCCGGCCAGGCCAATCTCGAGCTTGCCGAACTGACTGCCGAGGCGCTCGATGTCGACCTGGTGTTTGGCCAGTCGATGATTGTGTTGCCGGCGAGCGGAAGGTATGCCGCCCGAGTTGCGGGGGTGTTCGGTCAGACGGTGATCGTAATCCCGGCTGGCCTGGAAGCGAGCGTGCGGGTCGAGCCGCTGCTCACGGCGCGCACGGTGGACAGCGCCCTGCGCCAGCTCCCCGACGGCCGCTACGTCACAGCAGGCTACGGCCAGGCCGAGAACCAGGTGGACCTGGTGATTTCGCAGGTCGTGGGCGCCATCGAAATCCAGACGAAGTAGCGCCGGCCGACCGGCGGCGCCCGTTCCTGCCGGCAGGCATGCTGCCGTCCCCCCGGACAAGATCGACATGGAGGTCGCCATCGACCCGCACTTCGACTACCTGCGCGAACAGGGCTTCGAGGTCCGTCCTGCTCGCTTCGATGATCTGCCGCGAGCGGTTGAAATGTTCAACCTCGCCGAGACCGAGCTCGTCGGGGCGGGCGGGATCACAGCGGAGCGCTACGCCCAGGAGTGGAAGTTCCCGGGCTTCAACCTGGATGAAGACACGCGGCTGGTGCTGGCGCCCGATGGATCCCCGGTTGGCTGCGCCGAGGTCTGGACACTGCTCGACCCGCCTATCCATCCCTGGATGTGGACCCGGGTGCATCCAGCGTGGCGCGGGCGGGGCATTGGCACCGGCATGATGGCGTGGTCGCTGGCACGGGCACTGCGCATCATCGAGCGCGTCCCCCCTCAGGCGCGTTTCGCTCCACGCGTCGCCGCGCCGCTGGCGCATGAGCCCAGCATCGCCTTGTTCCGCGATTTCGGCTTCGAGCCCGTCCGCCATTCCTGGACGATGTCCATCGATCTCGATGCCCAACCCCCGGCCCCGAGCTGGCCCACGGGCATCCAGCTGCGTCCTTTTCGGCGTCCGCAGGACCTGCGCCCGGTCTACAGCGCAACCCTGGATGCCTTTCGAGACCACTGGGGTTTTGTCGAGGTGCCCTTCGAGCAGGGGTTCCGCCAGTGGACCCACGCCTCCGTGGAACTACGCCCGTTCGATCCCAGCCTGTGGTTTGTGGCCGTCGAGGGGAAAGAGATTGCCGGGATCGCCCTGTGTCGGGCGCACGCCGACGATGACCCCGCGATGGGTTGGGTCGACACTCTGGGAGTCCGCCGTCGGTG
>JBFYRF010000339.1:0-5207 GCA_041302385.1 Anaerolineales bacterium
CCCCGGTACACCCGCGGGCCGGTCAACGTGCGCAGAATGGTCTCCGCCGGACGGCCGAGCTGCTGGCCAAGCTCCTGGCAGGAGAGCGGCGCGTTGCCGTTGGCCATGAACACGCGAAAGACCAGATCGACCAGGCTGCCTTGCGGATTGATGTAGTCCGGCTGCAGGGCACAGTGAGTCATCAACGTGTGCTGCAGTCCGGGCACGCGCGACACCTCGGCCGTCTCCGGATCCACATGATCCACCAGCGCATCCGCGCCAAGCTCTCCCAGGCTGGCCTGGTGCTCGGGACACAGGTGGCTGCGCAGCAGGACTGCCCAGTCGCGGTCAGCCCGCTCCCACCATTCGAAGTCGATGCGGAACTGCGTCGCCAGCGTGGGTCGGACAAGCATGCGGGCTCGGTCGGCGGAGGACTCGCTCATCGCTGGCTCCAAGCGGCCTCATCGAATCGCCAGTAGTGGTCGCCGACATGGACGAAATAGGGTTGGGATTCCAGTTCGCCGAGGATCACCTCGGGCGGCAGCCGCTGGAGGACATTCACAGCGGAGTACAACGCCTGGCCGTGCACTGCGCTCTGGGGGTTGAGCTTGGCCAGCTCGCGGAAGATCGAGGGCACCAATCGATCCGGCGGCATCTTGCGCTGCGGGCCGGAGAGCCAGGCCTGGTCCATGGCGGCCAGGTCCGGCAGGCCGACAACCATCTGATCGTCAAACGCGGCACCTAGCGGCTGCTTGAGCATGCTGAAGCCGATCTGTCCACCTTCGCCGATCGTCACCGTGCGAATCCATTCCGTGCGCCGCCGGCGGTCGACCACCTGGACGATCACCTCCCCCGGCGATTCGCCCCGGCGTACCTCGATCAGGCCTCCCGGCGGAACCTCGTGCCTGCGGTACCACTCCTCCAGGCCAAACACATAGCGCTCGGCGCGTACGACCCATCCCGGGAACCTTTCTCCGCTGTGGCCATCGACGAGGATGAAGCGGATGCGCGGCGCCTCATAAGCCGTCGGGAAGAGCGGGCCGAGATGGGACGAGAGTGGCAGCGTCCCCACGCGCCAGTGCGGAAACAGCAACGCCAAGCGCACCACGTCTTGCTCGCCGCCCGGCGCTGGGAACGCGCTCAACTCATCGTCGAGCTGATGGCACAATGCCAGGCTGGCATCGCTGAGTCGCGCCGGAGGGAGAGCAAGGCTGGCAGGTTCGAGGCGAGGCGGACGGAATAGCACTTCGGGCGGTTCCAGCCGACGCAGGTACCACAACACCTGACCGGCAGGGCCAACCTCATCGAAGCGTTCGTCCTCCTGCAAGGCGTAATCGACCGAGAACGCGGCC
Organism: Anaerolineales bacterium; assembly: GCA_041302385.1. Taxonomy (GTDB): domain Bacteria; phylum Chloroflexota; class Anaerolineae; order Anaerolineales; family E44-bin32; genus PFL42. The sequence continues at coordinate 1,332 of JBFYRF010000339.1, forward strand.
AGCAGCGGGTCCACCGAGTCGGCCAACCCCAGGTGCGGCAGCAAATCGCCCGTGGGCAGCGGGCCGCCAGCCGCCATATCCAGCACAGCCTCCGCCAGGTTGAGGTGACCGACATTGACTTCGGCAAGCAATTGCGTTGGGAACCAACGCCCGGCGATGCGCACAATATCCGGTGTCCCCGCTAGCCGTTCGACCAGCTTGGCTTCCAGTTGACGGCCGTGAGCCTGCAGGATCGTGTCAACGCTAATCTCACCCTCGGGCGTTTCGGCTTCAGCCGAGGCACGCGCCAGAGCATGGTCGCTCAACCGGGCAGCGAACTCGCGCGGCTTCTCGTCGTCTAGCGAAACCGCAATGACCTCGAACGCCCCCAGCGACGGGTTCTCTCCCGGACGAACTCCCGTCACCCGCCCGATCTGACCACCCAAATGGGGGAAGCGCAGGGTCTGGCCAAGCAGGTATCCATCAGTCGGAAGATAGCTGGGCAAGTCCGCCGCCCGCTCGGCCTCGGCCTCAGCCAGCCAGCTGGCCAGTCTCTCTTCCACCAGGGCGCGCGTCATCTCTGCCGGCGTGAGCGGCACTTCACGGTCCAGCAGCAGGTTGTAGATAAATTCGAGATCGCGGTCTGAGACTTCGTACCCAGTCCACAGGCGATCAGAGACGGTGAAGGCAGTGGAAGACATCAGAAGAAAGCAGTAGACCTCGAGGTTTCGGCATTATACTACACGCCGGAGGCGCTATGGAGGACAAGCTGATCCGGGTAGCCAGCGTGAACGGAGCGATCGAAGGGGAGATCCTGCGGGCGTTGCTCGCCTCGGAAGGGATCGAGTCTGCGCTCTCCCAAGAAGCCGCTGGGTCGACGATCGGCCTGGGTGTTGGCGCGCTCGGGGTAGTCGATGTGATGGTCCTCGAGCCCCAGGCCGAGGCCGCGCGTCGGTTGATCGAAGCGTACCGAGGCGGCGAGCTTCCCTCACCCGACGAGGACAATTCGAGCCAGAGCTAGACGCGACTCCCGGCGGCCTCGCACCCGCTGTAGCTACGGGTAGCTCTGCTCAACCCAATCCAGCGGATTGACCGGCACCCCGCCGACCCATACTTCCCAATGCAGGTGGGGTCCAGTCACGCGCCCCGTTGCACCCACCCGCCCGATCTCCTGCCCAGGCTCGACCATCTGGCCCACTTCGACCAGGATCTCCGACTGGTGCAGGTAACCCGTGTAGATCCCCCAGCCGTGGTCGATATAGGTGGCATTGCCTCGCACATCCAGCGGCCCGGCGAACACGACTAGGCCCGGCGCAGGCGCCAGGATAGGCACTCCGGTCCCCCCGTAGAAGTCCAGGCCATTGTGGTATTTGAAGTAGCCTTCACCGTTGTAGCTGCGGCGAGTGCCGAACACCGATGGGAAGCTGTCAGTGTAGAACTCCGAAGGAAACTGGAAGGAGCCCCGCCAGAGCTGCTCGGGGGTCTTGGGGGTAACCAGTTCTTGGACGCGCACATCCTCGGGGACCGTCACCGCGGGATCGACGGTCTCGGGAGCCACCGTAAGCGCCTCTCTCCCAAAGTCCCCCGGGCGGACCCGCAGCGGCTGCTGAAAGCGCTGGAATGTGCCCGAAGCTGGATCGGGCTGCCAGCGAATCTCCAGGTCATAGACTCCCGGCTCGAGCAAGGCATGGATGCCCTGCAAGGCAACGTACTCCTGCGTCCCGTCTGGCTGGAAGAGCAGGGGCCAGTCAGCTAGCTCCCCCTCTGCCTGGATCGGCGCTTCGGCCCGCAGCCGGAGGGTGATGGTCTCGCCCTGCGTTCCAACCTCTGGCTCCACGGCCGCGCTCAGGATAGGCAGCGGCAAGGCGGTATTTGGAATGCCTTCGGCCGGCACTGCCAGGCTGCCGCCCGGCAACAGCCACAGGCGCTCCCCCGCGCCATTGCGCGATTGCAGGCTCCACGCGTTCTGGCCGGCGGCGACCGCGCGGCCCGTCAGCGTTTCACCCGCACCAATCAGCTGACGGCTGGCCTCCGCCAGGGCGCGCGGCGTTCCCTCTTCGTAGGGCACGATCAGGGGCTGACCGGCGTAGAGCCTCTCAGGGCTCAACCCCCGATTCAGCGCCAGCAGGCTGTCCGGCGCGATGCCAAATACCTGCGCCACGCTGGACAGGTCCTCCCCAAACGCCACCACATGGGTGATCAGCCTTCCGCTCACACCTTCGAAGCCTGGGATGACCAATTCCTGCCCGGGTGAGATCCCGGCATTGGCGCTCAGGCCGTTCGCCTGGGTAAGCGCCTCGACGGTTGTGCCGAAGCGGGCGGCGACGCCCCACAGCGAGTCGCCCTCCTCCACAAGGTAGACCGGGCCGGAGGCCTGCGCGCCGGCTGCGGGCACCCCGACGAAGCACAGGAGCAAGGCGAGCAAAGCGATCCAACAGCGAGGACTACACATCACGGAAGGCAACATGATCACCCGGATGAACGCATTCTAACAGGTCGGGGGTCGATTCCACGACGAATCGCGCCGGCTTGGGTGGAAGGTAGAAGCGCCACGGGCGCGCCAGCACCGCTCCGTTCACCACACCCGCCTCATCCAGCCAGACAATCGCCAGAGGAAAGCCGACGAACCACATGTGAATAGCAGCGTCCCAGCGCGAGGCGCGCCGTTGAACCAGAACCAGCCCCCGCCCTGGTGGGCAGCTCCGGCGGAACATCAGGCCGACCAGACGACAGGCGAAGGAATCGCACCAGCGTGCAGTGAGCAGAAGCCGATCCCCGTGGCTGTGGTTGAGGACGTGAACCTGGCGACTCATGGCAGGCTGCGCACAACGGGATTGCGCGCAACGGGGCGGCCCGAGTCCGCCCCGCACAACCGTCGTGAACCGGCTGGTTCAGCTGGGGACGCTGAGGATCTTCTCAATGCTCTCAAGCAGCTCCTGGGGTCCGAAGGGCTTGGTGATGTAGTCATCGACCTTGGCAATATGCAGCCCCAGCACCTTGTCGATGGACTGGGCCTTGGCGGTAACCACCACAACCGGGATCTGCTTGAGGGCCGGGTCGGCCTTGATCTGTTGGTAGACCTCCCAGCCGTCCATGTCGGGCATCATCAGGTCGAGCAGGATGATGTCGGGGCGCTCGCGCCGCACGGCATCGAGGCCCTCGATGCCGCCGTTGGCGCCGATGACATCATACCCCTTGCGTCCGAGGATCAGCCGCACGAGATCGATCATCTCCGGCTCGTCTTCGATGCAGACGACTCGCTTCGTCTCCCCCGCCATGTCCTTCAACCCACGTGTGGATAGTGTACACCGCCGGGGCAGGCGCGCAACAAAGCCTTTGGTCCTACCCCCGGGAGGGTTCGGCCGGAGACTCCGCCTGGCTGCCGCGCGACGCCCTCGGGGCACTGGGGGCTCCCCGAGCGTCCAGCCAGCGTTCGATCAAATCCGCCAACTCGGCCTGCGCCTCCCGGTTGGTCGGCAGGTAGGTTAGCGTCGGCTCGTCGGCCGCGCCCGAGGTGCTGACATGGGTGCTTCGCCCGAGGCCAACCGGGAGGATCGGCAATCTGGCCGAGACCATGGCCTCAACTGCAGCGCGATGGTGACTCAACCTCCAATCGTACGAGGTCACCAGGATCCCCAGGGTCTCCAGCTCACGATTGAGCTCATGCCGGACTTGCTCGACGGTCGCCAGGAAGAACCACAGGGCACGCAGATCCGGGATTTGAGGCTGGGTGGGGATCAAGACCGCCGAGGCGGCGGTCAGCGCATTCAGCGAGAGCAGGCCGAGATTGGACGGGCAGTCGATGAGCGCCAGATCGAAGTCGTCGCGCACCGTGTGCAGGATGTGTTTCAGGGCTTCCTCCCGGCCCATGCGAGAGAGCAGCCCCAGCTCGCTTGG
>JBFYRF010000346.1:0-10025 GCA_041302385.1 Anaerolineales bacterium
GCGGCGGCGTTCACCGCCTACCTGGTGGGGATCAAGCCGGAGCGTGTGACACAGGTCGGCGATCGCTCAGAGGGTTACATCACGCTGCCCTCGGCCGAACTGAAGATGTTCTACCCGTAGCTGGGGGCCGGGCGGAGTCCATTCCAGGGTGGGCCCGTCCCCGACGGCTCTATCGCCGTGAAGAGGCAATGGAGGATTCCGGGTTGGGAGGAGCGGGCTGAGGGCGGGCCCGGGGTGCCGCCTGGACCTCGTGCTAGCCGAAGTCGTGGGAACGAGCGGCGCTGAGGCTGTGGTCGTACCGCAGGTGCAGCCCATCCACTGCGGGCCTTATCCGACGAGCTACCCCGGCTGGCTGTGGTCAGCACAGGATCCGGAGCGCTGGCGGGGGCGGTTGCAGCCACCTCGCGGCGTGAGTTCCAGCCGGCCGGGCGCCCTCTCCGCCGCCGGGCGGATGAGCCAGGGCGGGACCGCAGCCCAGGGTGGCCGAAGCCTGCCTCGCGAACGTGCGGCCGGCGCAATCTGCAAGAGAAGGGTAGGATGGGTGTCTCCTGCGGACTGACCGGGAGGGTGCCGGTCAGGAGTCTGGCCGCCGGCTTGCTTCGGTCCTGCAACGACTGGCTGTGCCGCGTAGACGGACTGTCGGCCGACGGCGGCGGAGGGAAAGCATGATCAACACTCGGGCGTTGCGGGCGATTGAGGCCATCTCGATCCTGCTGTTCTTCCTGCGCGGGATGCGAGTGCTGTTCTCGATGATGTTCGGCATCCTGTATGACCAGTTGTTTGCCGGGACGCCGGATATCTGGCTGCCGGTGACTCTGCTGCTGATCGTGCTGGCCTTCTTGGCCCCGGTATTGGCGGGAGACCAGCCGACACGGCGCTGGATGATGCTGGTCGTCTTCGCCGCCGCACTCGGCAGCATCGGCCTGAGCGTGAACGACGCGCCGCTGCGCTTCGCCTCGGCGCTGGTCACCGTGGCGGCCGGCGGCCTGTACCTGGCCGGCCTGCTCACCGCACGTCGGCTGCTGGTCCTGCCCAGCCTGCTGCTGGCGCTCGGCCTGGACCAGGTCATGCGTGCCCTGGGGCACACCCTCGATGTGGCTATCGAGACCGGCTGGCTGCCGGTCCAGTTGGTTTGGGTGGGTCTGGTGGTCTTCTTCGCCATGTTCCTGGCCGGGCGCAGCGGACCGGGTGAGGCGCGCACCGGCGTCTTCAGCCGCAGAGCGGCTGCCGGATTGGGGGCGCTGCTGTTCCTGGAGACCTCGCTGTTCGGTCTTCCGAACGCGGTGGCCCACTGGGCGGATGTGCCATATGCCGTGACCGCGCCGGTGATCCTGCTGCTCACCGCGTTGCCGCTGTCGCCGGCCGTGCGCTACGGGATTGAGCAATACCTTATGGCGACGCGGGTGCGCAGGGGAGCGCTCGGTCTGGTCCTGGCCGGATGTCTGGTGGTCGGGTACTTCGTCAGCGGCGCGCTGGCCCTGGTGGGACTCTTGGTGGGACAGTTCGTGGTGCTGGCGTTCTTGGTGCTGATCGTGGATGGCCGGCCGCCGATGCCGCGCTCGGTCGGCTCGCCCTTGGCGGGCGGGATGGCGCTTCTGCTGGCGCTGGTTTTCCTGAATGGCTTCGCTTTCACCTACCCGTACACCCTGCCGATCCTGCGCGGCCTGGGCTGGGCAGTCTATGTCGCGGCGGCGCTGGTGATTGCCTGGTCGGCCTACCATCAGCGGCCTGGTGGCGTCCGGCGTCAGGAAGTGATGGTCGGAAACCCATGGGTGCTGTCGCTGATCATCGCCTCCATTGTTGGGGTCGGGGTGATGGCCTTCCCTCGCCCGGCGGCCCCCTGGCCGCAGGGCGCCGGCTTGCGGGTTGCGACATACAACATTCACTACGGCTTTGACGCCGATTGGCGGTTCAACTTGCAGGCGATGGCCGATTTGATCGAGGCGAACGAAGTGGATGTGATCGCGCTGCAGGAGGTCGACACCGGCCGGCTCACCTCGTTCGCCGTGGATAATGCGTACTTCCTCGGGCGTCGTCTCGGGATGAACGTCGCCTTCCTGCCGACCATCGAGCACCTGACCGGCATTGCCTTGCTCTACAAGGGCCCGCTGGTCGCCACCGACGCGGCGCTGCTCACCAGCTCCCAAGAGCAGACCGGAATCGTGCATGCCCCGCTTCGCCCGGGTGAGGGCTTGCTGCATGCTTACGCCATCTGGATGGGCCTGGAGGACGAGGACACGCTGCGCCAGGTGACGGAGGCGTTGACCTTCATCGGCGCCTCGACGCCGGCGACGTTTGGCGGGGATTTCAACGCCGAGCTGGGCTCGCCGGTCACCGATGCTGTGCAGGCAGCCGCATTCCAGGATCCGTTCGCTCAATTGGGGATCGATCCGGCTCCCAACACGGATCCGGCCGTTGACCCCGTGAAGCGCATTGACTACGTCTGGCTGCGAGATTTGACGGCGTCGCAGGCCTGGGTTCCGGAGTCATCCGCCTCTGACCATCGCATGGTCGTGACCGAGATCCAGCTTCCCTGAAGTTCGGCGTGGGGAGGAAGCGACGTGTACGTTCCCGCCGGCAGTCATCCGGCGTACCTGGAGCTTGATTGGGCCCGGGCGCACGCCGAGACGATCCTGCTGCTGCACGGGATGGGATCGTGCGGCGAGGACTGGGTGCTGCAGCGCAATGCGCTGCGCGGCCGGTATCACCTGCTCAGCCTTGACCTGCCGGGCCATGGCCGTTCCCGCAGGCTCAGCGGCTGGCCGAGTATTGTCTCGCTGTCGCAGGCCGCACGGCGGGCCATCGAGCGCTGGGCGCCTACCCGGCCGGTGCATCTGGTCGGTCTTTCGCTAGGCGCGGCGGTCGGCCTGCAGTTGCTGGTGGATCACCCGCAGCTCTTGCGCTCGGCGATTCTGGTGAATGGTTTCGGCAGTGGATTGCTCGCCGGGCGAGGTTTGCGTCATGCCGCGCAGCGGGCAGCGCTGATCGCCGCTGGACGCATGGATCTGCTGGGGGCGCGCATCGCCGCCGGACTGTTCCCGCGGCTGGAGCAGGCCGCCTATCGTTCCTTGGCCGCCCGGCGGATCGGGGCGAACCCCTGGTTGAACTACCTCAAGTTGCTGACCGCGATCGGCCGCTTTGACCTGCGGCCGTGCCTCGCTGCCATCACTTGTCCCATTCTGCTTGTCAGCGGCGAACGAGACGACACCGTGCCGCGCGGCGCCTCCGAGGATCTTGCCCGTCGGATCCCGCGGGCGCAGTGGATCACGCTGCCGGATGCCAAGCACGCCGCTCCGATTGACTCGGCCGAGGCCTTCAACGCCTTGCTGCTGGAATTCCTGGCTTCGAACCACGCCGGCGTCCCGGAGACGGTATCCCCTGTTACGCGCGAGGTGCGAGTGTGACGAAGTCCCCGACCCTCCTGCCGCTCGTCCTCTCTTTCTTGGTGCTGACAGCCGTGATGGTCCTGCAGCGTTCGTCGCGCCTGGCGGCGGCGCTGACGGCAACGATGCCGCTGACGATCCCGCTTGCCTTGTGGATCGTGGCGGCCGGCGATCAGGACGATCCCCAGGCCATGCCGGAGTTCACCCGGGGGCTGCTGTGGTCGATCTGGCCGACGGTGCTGTTCGTGGTGGTGATCTGGGCCGCCTCCCGGGCAGGCTGGCGCCTGGCGCCGACGATCGGCGCGGGGTACCTCGCCTGGGGCCTCGGCGTTGTGGCGATCCTTGGGGCGCGGCGGGTGATCGGGGGATAGCTTCCCCCCGGCGGGCGACCGGGGAGCGCCTCGGGCGCAAGCCCAGCGACACCCCCGGGCCCGCCCGCGCGGGCGGGCGACTACCCTTCTAGTTCGGCGTCAATCACTTGCTGGAACTGCGCCAGCGGCTGGGCGCCGACCATGGGCAGGCCGTTGATGAAGAAGGTCGGGGTGCCGGAAACGCCCAGCCCGGCAGCGAAACGGGCGTCCGCTTCCACCTGTGCGGCAAATGTGCCATCCGTCACGCATGCCAGCAGGGCCTGTGCATCCAGTCCAAGCTGCTCGGCGTAGGCTGAGTAGGCTTCGGCCCCCAGTCCGAGCTCTCCCGTCAACAGCAGGTTGTGGAACTCCCAGAACGCGTCCTGATCGCCGGCGCACTGGGCGGCCTGAGCGGCGTAGTACGACTCCTGGCTGGTGACCGGGAAGTCGCGGTAGACGAAGCGGATCTGGTCTGGGTAGGCGGCCATCAGCGCAGGGAAGGTCTGCACGTGGAAGCGCTGGCAATAGCCGCAGTTGAAGTCGCTGAACTGGACGATCGTGATCGGGGCGTCCGCCGGGCCGAGGTACGGATCCCCCTCGGTGCCGATCTCGAATCGCCTGGGCTGGCCGGCCGCCGCCTTGGCCTCGGCGAGTTCGGCCGCCGCCTCGCCCCAGGCGAGGTAGCCGACGCCTAGCCCGACAGCGAATGCCACCGGGATCAGCGCCCAGACGATCCACTTGCGCCAGGGTTTGCCACGCGGCGCGGCAACCATGTCAGGATCTTCGATGGGAGGGATGGATGGGGTCTCATTCATGGGAGAATTATAACAACGGAGCAGCGGCTCACCGGCGTGCGGCTTGAGCAAAATGGGGTGAAGCGGCTCCCGACTGGGTCGCGATCCGCCTGGCCTGCGGGACCCGGATGTTCCACCTCTCATGGCCAGGCGCCCCGCAGGGAGGCTGCCGGGGGTAAGGATCCGGCGCAGTGAGGCGTCCAAGGCTGAGAAGTTGCCCGGAACGAGGCCCGTAGGAAAGGGAACCATGGCTGACATACATTCACTGCTTCGCCAACGCCGCTCATCTCGCCTATATGACCCCGAGCGGCCGGTGGGTCCAGCGCTGATCGAATCACTGCTCGAGGCAGCCCGCTGGGCGCCCTCAAGCGGCAACGGCCAACCCTGGAAGTACCTGGTCTTCGACGACCGGCTTCCGCAAGCCCGCCAAATGGCGCGCAGCTGCCTGAACGAGGACAATCAGGCCTGGGCCAACACTGCGCCGGTGCTGATTGCGGGAATCTCCAGAGATCTGCGCGAGAATGGCCGGCCGAATGCCAAGGCCCAGCACGATCTCGGACTGGCGAACATGAGCCTGCTGTTGCAGGCTATCGCTCTGGGGCTGAACTGCCGGCCGATGGGCGGATTTGACGGCAACCGGCTGCGCGAGCTATTCCATATCCCGGAGGACCATACCCCGACGGTGATGATCGCGCTTGGCTATCCCGGGCGAGCCGAGGACGTGCCGGAGTCGGTCCAGGCGCAAGAGGGCCAGCCCCGGGAGAGGAAGCCTGTCGAAGCCTTCGTCCACTGGGGGAACTGGGGCCAGGCGGCGCCGTAGGAACGCGCCCGCGCGCCGGTCTCCCCCTCAGACGGTCACCAGCAGGGCGGTGGCGTACATGATGCCTGCGCCCAGCACGAACCCGAGGACATTCGATCCGCTGAGAACGGTCTCCTCATGCCGCGCGGCGTCATCGCGCAGCAGACGCCCAACTTCGAGGATCACCTGCCAGATCGCGCCCATGCCGACTCCCAGCGCTGCGGCTGCGGCCAACGGGTTGTAGGCGAAGCCTCCGATCCAGGCGCCGAAGACTGCGGGCACGCCGGCAACCAACGTCAACCCGACGAAGGTGATCCGTCGCGGGCGGTAACCCTCGGGCAGGTCCTTCCGTCCTGGAGTGAGCGGCGCCGCGATGCCAATTCCCTCGGTGATGTTGTGCAGTGTGAATCCCAGGATCAAGAACGACCCGAGGGCCGCCTCCCCCAGCGCGAAGGCGGCGCCGATCGCCATGCCCTCCCCCAGGTTGTGCAGACCAATACCCGCGGCGAGAAGCCAGGCGACGTGCTCGCCCGTCGGGATGCTGGAACCAGCCTCGCGGCGCAGGTTGCCAATGGCGCCGATGGCCAGCCACGACAGCAGCGCAAGCAGCAGGACCACTGCCTGGCCCTGGAAGACTTCGGGCAGTGCGCCGGCGATCTCCAGCGCCTCCTGGCTGGTGTCGATCAGCAGGAAGACGAGCATGCCGACGGTCAGGGCTAGGATCGCGTTCAGGCGCTGACGGCCCATGCGGCGCATGGCAGGGTAGAACAGCAGACCCAGCCCGACCGGGACAACGCCGACGAAGACGCCGACCAGGGCGTAGGCCAGCAACTGGGAGACGCCAGGCGGCGGCGTGGGGACCGCGACCGGAAGCTCTCCCTCGAAGGTCAACCCGGTGGAGGTCAGCACCACGAGGCGGTGAGGCTCGCCGTGCACCCAGGGGTAGGGAATGCTGAGCACGGCGCGACCCAGCCGCGGCACCGTCGTTCCGGGATCCATCTGGAAGGACCAGAAGGCATCATCCACCATCACCTGGGCAATTGTTACCGACTGCGGGCCGGCGTTCACCACGAACGCGCGCAGGCCTTCCGGGCGGGCCTCAATCTGCTGGAGGCTGACGATCTCTTCCGCCGGCAAGTCGCTCTGCAAGGCCTGCGGAAGTCGAATGCTGATCAGCGCTGCGCCCAGGGCGAGCAACCCGCTGAGCGGCAACAGCCACGCCGCCCAGGAGCCTTGCAGACGCGGCGGGGAGGCTTGAGGTAGCAGAGTCATGCCTCCACCGCCTCGAACACGCCCATCCAGCCCAGCTCGGCGAACTCACTCTGATGGGCGTGGAACATGTATTGCCCGGGTTGATCCAGGGTGAACTCGAGCACGTGCCGCTCCCCCTGTCCCAGCGTGACCGTATCGGTGAACTCGAAGTGGTCGAGCTGGGTGCCCGTGCGGTAGAGACGGAACATCGAGGCATGCAGATGGAAGGAGTTAACCAGATCGAACTCGGTGAGATTCGCCAGGTACACTCGCAGCGGCTCGCCGACCTGGACCCGGATCGGGTGCTGCATGTAGTGGAAGGCGACCGTATTGACGGCGTAGACCTCGTTCTCGCCGTCGAAGTTGGTGTCGAAGGCGTTCATCACCATCACCATCTCGCGGGCCGGGGGACGCGGCACAGGTGGATCGATCAGGAATGTCCCGTACAGGCCTTTGTGGATGTGCCGCTTGAGTGGCATGACATGACAGTGGTAGAGGTGTAGGCCGAAGGGCTGTGCTTCGAACTCGTAGAGGAAGGTGCCGCCCGGCTCGACCACGGGAGCCACCCCATCCATGGAAGGTGGATGGAAGCCGTGGAAGTGGATCGTGTGTGGATGCGGTGTGGCGTTGAAGAAATCGAAGCGCACCCAGTCGCCGGCCGTCGCCCGGAAGGTTGGCCCCGGAACCTGCTCGTTGTAGGTCCAGGCCGGGAACCATACACCGGGGGCCACCTCGATGTCTTTGTTCAGCGCAATCACTTTCCAGGTGCGGACGGTCCGACCCCCGGCTTGCGTCACCTCGCCTGCGTCGAAGGCCTCGAGGAATTGGCTGGGATCGAACGGACTGAGATCGACCCCGCCGATCGGGCCGCTGGCTTCTTCCGGATGCGGGTGCATGCCGGCGTGTCCGGAAGCCGGGGTGGGCGTTGCGTTGGCGATGGGAATTCCGCCTTCGGGTGGCGGTGAGCCGCTCACGCCCAACGTTGCTGCCAGGGCGGCTGCGCTCCCGCCCAGCGTGCTGGCCTTCAGGAAGCTTCGACGGGTCAGCGCCCGCCGGGTGGTCTGTCGCATGCGCGCCCCCAAGCCAAGGTCCTGCCGAAGGAATTAGATTAGACTAAATCTATCCGAATAATACATCTGAACGAGGAGGCTTGTCAACCGGAGGGCGGCTGGCGGCGGGCCGGCTTGCCGCCAGCCGAGGAATCCGGGTCTTAGCGCCTGCCGATATTAGGGGCTGGGAGGCGAACAGTCCTCCAGGGGATGGCCGCAGGCAGGCAGGATTCCCCAGCGCGCCAGCCTTGCGCGATGGGCGGCAACCCAGCGGTAGGCAGCCTCTTCGGCCCAGCTCAGCGGGGCCAGGTTTAGCGCCCGTCCAATCCACGGCCAGACGCCCCCCAGCTCGAGCAGCGCTCGGTTGAACGCCGCCCCGGCGTGCAGCTTGCGCCCGCTGCCCAGCTCGATCAGCCACACTTCCCGATCCACCTGTTCTCGGCTCAAGCCGAAGCGCTGCGCGATCCCCGGACGTTGGTTGGGGATCAGCCGCAGGCGTCCATGGCGGTCGCGGGCGCGCAGCCAGCAGGCGGCCCGCGTGCAGATCCCGCATCGCCCGTCGAACAGGATCACCAGCGACCGCGGGTGATCCTCGGATGGAATCGGTTGCGGGCTCCAGGTCTGCATCGATGCTGCGGGCTGAGCTTAGCGCCGGCCGGGGTGGACCCCGGGTGAGCCACTTCCAGGGCGAGCGATCACGTAATCGCCGAGCGTTCCATAAGGTTCCATCCGTGCGAACTTGGAGCGCTGGCTGTGGAAGTGGACCCTGACCGGGGATCGGTCAAGCTCCGGCTGCGCGGCGAACAGGGCCGCATCTCCCTGGCGAAACGCTTCGATCACCATCGGCATATGCATGCGCAGGATGCTGTCGCGCCAGGTTGCCGATCCAAAGACGATTCCGCCGCTGACGTGGCAATGTACGTCGACGGCGGGACCTCTCGGCGTGTCAATCCATTCGGCGAGCACCTCATCACGCATCAGGCGCGTGTACCACCCGGAAATCTGCTGCTGGCCGTAGTCCCTGGCGATCGTCAAGAACAGGTCACCCGTCCGATCGGAGTGGGTGAGGGTGTAGCGGCGCGGCAGCGTAAGCCGGCCGGTCTCCAGACCGGGCTGGAGGCGGACATGCAGCTTGGCCGGGTCCAGCGCGCTCATGCCGGAGTGTGCTGCGCGAGCTCGCTTGCCTCCTGCGGAGTGCGCTCGGCCAGCGGCGGCGCGGGGCGGGCGATCAACCGGAAGTAGGCGTACGGGAAGAGCAGCGCGACCAGTAGGGCAGAAGCGACCCCCGGAGCGGCGGCCCCGCGCGATCCGAGCAGATAGCCGCCCAGAATGGGTGCGATCACGCGTGTCAAGCTCTCAACCGAGGTCGAGATGCCCAGGATGCCGCCGATTTCCTCGGGATAGACCGACTTGCTGAGCATGCTGTTGACCAGCGTGTTGAGCGAGCCGCCGGCCAACGCCAGCGGCAGCAAGGCGAGCAGCAGCCAGCCGATGCTGGGCACGAAGGCCCAGGCCAACACCGATAGGCCGAACAGCCCGATCATGAACACGACCAAGCGCGACTCGCGCCAGCGGGCTGTCATCGCGCCGATCCCTCCGGCCTGGACCAGGACGATGATGACTCCGATATAGGTGAGGATGTACCCGGTCGCCTGGGCGTTGAGGTCGAAGCGCAGTTGGGCGTAGAGTGGGAAGACGGTCTGCATCATGGCGAAGGACAGGCCGAAGAGGAAGCGGGTGACGAGCAACGGGCTGACGCGCGGCAACCGGAAGGCCTCCGTGAGAGCGGCCACGGTGAAGGCCGAGCGCGGTGCCTGGGCGCGCGTGGCGCGTTCCTCTGCGGGAAGCGACTCGGGCAGGGCGAAGTAGATCGAGAGCAGAGCGATGAGGGACATTGTCGCAGCGGCGAAGGCGGGGACGGCATACCCGTAGACGCTGAGTGTCCCGCCAATGGCCGGGCCGATGATGAAGCCCAGGCCGAATGCGGCCCCCAGGAACCCCAGCGCGCGAGCCCGGCCTTGGTTGTCGGTGATGTCGGCGATGTATGCCTGTGCCACGGAGATATTGCCGCCCGTCAGTCCATCCAGGATGCGGCTGAAGAACAGGACGGCCACGATCGCGGCCTCGACCGCAACGGTCAGCCCGAGCCGCGACAAGAGGGAGGCCAGGGCGGTGCCGATCGGGGCCGCCAGCGCCAACAGCAGAAAGCCGATCAAGGTGCCGAACACGCTCACCAGGAGCACGGGCCGGCGGCCGAAGCGGTCGGAGAGGCGGCCCAGCAGGGGGGCGCCGACCAGCTGCGCCGCGGCGTACGAGGCGACCAGCAAACCGACGACCGTCGGCGTGGCGCCGTAGGCGCTGGCGTAGAACGGCAGCAGCGGCAGGATCAGGCTGAAGCC
>JBFYRF010000001.1:0-41986 GCA_041302385.1 Anaerolineales bacterium
AGCGGATTCGCGCCGGCGGTGATGTCGGCGGTCAGGATCAGGCGATCGTTGGCGGGGATACCGGCCTGGGCCAGCGTCTCGTCCTCGCGCAGCTCGCGGCCGAGGGCCTTGCTGTCCACGCGGTACCCCATCGGCCGCCCATCCGGTCCGAGGGTGGGGAGCTTGAGCAACGAGGTCAGCTCGGCGAGCAGATCGCGCACGCTGACGTCATCGGGCATCTCGGCAGTGCGCGCCCCGCCGTTGGGGAGGACGATCGTCACGGCCAGGTCGGTCATCGGTTGGCTCCTTGTCGTCCGGCGGAGGTTTCGACGTACAGGTGCGGCATCTGGCACACACCGGTCACCGCCCAGCAGTCTGCATGGTGTCGGGTGTGGCAAACCGGACAGACCTTGGAGCCGCGCGGGTCATTCGGCTGCACCGGTTCCAGGCAGTACGGGCAGCGCGCCTCCTCCCTCCCGGTGAAGCGAATGCCGCGGCGTGCCATCCGCCGCACCGCGTGCCTGGAGGGACGCGGCGCGCTTGGGCGGGTGGCCTTGGCAAGCTTTGGCTTGGGGGAAGGCCGGGCGCCGCCGGTCGAAGCGCGCCGTGGTTTTGGCTGGGGTGAGGCGGCTGCCGAGGCGGCGGCGAGACGGGGCTGGGTTTGCATGCGGCCCAGGCGGTGCCGCCGCCACACGCCGGCGGGCGACAGGCGCTGCCGACGCGAGCGCAAGCTCTCCTGGGCAGCTTCGAATCGTTCCTGAAGTGACGGCCGGGGTGGGCGAATCGGGCGCGGCCGACGGTTGCCCAGTGCCAGAAATGCGCCGAGCCCGCAGAGCGCCAGCCAGGCCAGGTCGGCCAGGCGCGCCTCGGCGCCGCCGACCAGCGGAGCGGCGATGCCGCTGCGGCCCCCGGATACCAGCCCGGCCAGCAGCAGTCCGAGGGTGGCCGCCGCCAGGGCGATCCACCATTGAATTGCCAGGGGCCGACCGGCGACGCTCCGCCGCGTCAGGGCGCCAGCAGCCAGGCCAAGCGCCGCGGCTCCGGCAGTTTGGACGGCAAGCGGGTGCAGCGTCCGGTTGACGGCAGCGGTGTAGGCCATGCCGAGCGCGGTCAGCATCATCAGTGGGAAGACAATCCCCAGCCAGCGCGGCAGGCGCGACGAGCGGCGCCGAGGCGCGGAGGCGGGAGGCGCAGGGGGCGGCGCGGTCACTGCGCCTCTGGCTGGTGGAGGACGATTCGCCCGCGGGCCGGGCTGCCTTCGGCCAGTGTCGGTTCGACCGCTTGCCCGAGTCGGATGCGCTGGCCGGATCCCGGATCGTTGACTCCAGGTGAGGAGCCCTCGAAATCGGCGAAGTGCAGCGCTTCGGCCAGGTCGCCGGTCAGCTCATAGAAGCGATACTCGCGCCCGTTGTGCGCCCTCAGAATATGCAGCGGCGGGACACCGAGGCTCGAGAGGCTGCGATCGAGGAAACCCTCCCGGCCGGTGAGCAGGTGGGTCAGGTCGGTCTCGCGCAGCAGCCCGCAGGCCGGGCAATGGCCGGCTTCGAAGCTGACCTCGGACAGCGGCCGGATGACTTCCTCGACGGTCTGGCAACGAGGGCAGGTCAGCCGCAGGAGCAATTCGTGGTCGAGTTCGATCACCGCTTCCGGTCCGAGGTCGCGCCGGGCGATCTCAAGCAAGTCCCTCCCCCGGAGGCTCTCGGCGCGAGCGTCGAGCTCGATCACTTCCCCGTAGGTCCAGTGGCTCTCGCAGTCCTCGCGCGCTACGTAGGCGGTGGTGTGCATGGCGTTGGTCAGACCGTTGAAATGGGTCACCTTGCCGGCTTCGACGGGCATGGCGTGAATCAGTTTGAGCGCTTCCTGGGCCTGCATCGAGCCGATAATGGAAGCGATCGTCGGGGTGGTCGGCACCTTGCCCTGCAGGATGTTGTGGCGGGCGAGCAGCGGGCAGGAATAGCGCAGCGAGATCTCGCGGCGCGCTTGCTCGGTGAGGGTGCATTCGAAGCAGGCGCCCTGGCCGGGGACGAACACCCGCACCAGGCCGAGCAGCTCCTGGATGGCGCCATCGACCATCGGCTTGCCCATCCAGTAGCAGAAGCGGTTCAGGGCCAGGCGGGCCTCGCGGTTGTCCAGGCAGCCGATAACCACATCCATGCGGCGGACGACCCCCAGTCCCAGTCGGGTGGTGACGTCCCCTTGCAGGTACTGCACGTGGATCTGCGGGTTAAGCGCCTTGGCGCGGGCTGCCACAACGGTCGCCTTGTCCTTGCCGGTGTCGGCCTCGCGGAAGAACACCGAGCGGCTGAGGTTGGCGGCCTCGATCGTGTCGAAGTCGATGAGGAACAGATGCCCGACGCCCATCAGTGCCAGGCTCTTGACGACCTCGTTGCCGAGCGCGCCGGCGCCGACGACCAGCACGCGGGCGGCCTGCACCTTGTCGCGCTCCCACCAGGAGATGAAGTCGAAGGTCCCCAGTCGGTCGGTGCGCAGGTTGGGGATGCGCAGCGGTTTCTCGGCGATGACCGTCAGGCGGCGCGGTCCCTCGGGCGGTGGCTGACGCGCTGGCTGGGTGTCAGCGGCCAGGCTGGGGCGGTGGGCCTGCGCCAGCGCCGTCACCGAGGGCAGCGAGCGCCTGCCCGGCTGGCGCACGAACCAACCGACGCCGGGACGCGCCTCGAGCAACTCATGCTCAGCCAGCATGCGCAGCGCCTCGCGCAGCGTCGCCCGGCTAACACCAAAGCGCGTCATCAGGTCGCGCTCGGCGGGGAGCTGTTCGCCGGGCTGCAGGCCGCCATCCAGGATCGATGCCGCCAGCCTTCCAGCGACCTGCTCGGCCAACGTCAGATGATCGATCTGCTCAATCTGCATCCGCCCTCTGGTATGCTGGTCAGACCAGCAGACCTTATTCTAGTCACTCTTGAGGGGAGATGTCAACCCCTGGGGCTAGACCTGAGGTCCTATTCTGGCCAAATCGCTGGCGTTGCCGGTGCCCCATCCGCCCGGACGCCGGGCAAGGTCGCTCAGCCGCGCTCGGCGGGGTTGGTGCCTGACCGGCGCGGGGAGCTTCCTGCGCCAGGTGGGATCCTGTCCGAACCTGAGCCCGGCCGGGCGCAGTCCGGGTTCACTGGCAGGTAGACTGAGGCGCCCTGGCTTTGAGCCGACTCCCCAGCCTCAACTGCCGGATCGGCTGATGGCTGCTGCTTCGCGAAGCATGATCCACAGGCTGCCATCCTTCCGCCGGATCCGTTCGAGCGTGTTGGACTGCGTTGTGGCGGAAGGCGGATCCCGCCACGCAGCGGGGCTCCATATGCGTATCACCGACCTCTTCCACCCAGAGGGGCTCCCGAATGGAAAAGCCCCCGGGACATGCCCGGGGGCCTTTGTGTTCGGCAAATGCGTCCGACTAAAGGACGGTGACTGCCTCGGCCTGCAGGCCCTTCGGGCCCTGGGCGATCGCGAACTCGACTCGCTGGCCTTCTTGCAGCTCGCGATAGCCGTCGCCCTGGATAGCGGAGAAATGAACGAACACATCGTCCCCGCCCTCGCGCGAGATGAAGCCGTAGCCCTTCCCGCTATTGAACCACTTGACCGTACCCTGAATCCGTCCAGACATGACATTGCCTCCCTGGGCAACAAGAGGATAGGTGCCTGTTCGTTCTCTGGGCTGGTCGGGTTCTCCGAGAAGTACGGGAAGAACCAAGCCGGCCCGAGCATTGTCCGCCCAGGCCGTTTGTTCGACATCCAGACAGAACTACCATGCTACCTTCAACAGGCAATATACCACAGGCAGCCCGTTCCGACAAGCCCCCAATCCAGGCCTGCGCCCGCTGAGTTTCGGGCCGGTCTGGCGCCCATCACCCCCGGATCGGCTGACCGGCGGATGGGCTGACCGAACCCGGTCCGCAGACCCTGCAGTCACGGCCGGTCGGCATGCCCCGCAGGACCGGCCCCAGCCAGCAGAGTCAGAACTGACTTGCCATGGCGCGGCAGTTGCCTCCGGGACGATTGAAGCTGGCGCCGCGCGCCCTCACCGGCTGGAGCCGGATTCGATCTAACTCGCCCGAGGCTTCTCAGCGATCGGAGCCAGGCGTGCCCGGCCGTAGGCGATGAAGCCAAGGAATGCGGCCACCAGCAGGTTCATGATGATGTTCTGGAATTCGCCCCGCGTCACGTGGTAGACCGCCGCCAGGAGCATCACGGCCCCCAGCCCCAACGCTGCATATACGGTCAGGCGAGGCCGGATGTGCGTTGCCGACGGTAGCACCAGCCCGAGCGCCCCCAGAATCTCCGCCGAGCCGCTCACGACGTGCAGCGGCGCCGACAGCTCATACATCCAGTTCATCGGGGCAGGCAGGCCGGGGGGAATGATGAAGTGCATGACGCCTATGAAGAGGAAGTAGATGGCGAAGACAACCTGAAGGATCCACAGCAGAACGTTCATGTTCGGACAGGCTCCTTGGGTTCCATACATGGCGTCATTCTACCGGAATACACAGCTCATGGGCCGTCTGGGGGCGAGTGATCGGCGGACCCGATCCGGGCGGCTGCGAGCCGGAACCGGCCTGACCAGCTGCCGGGAAGCCGGGCGCTGGCTGCCCGCTCTCGCCCGGTGCGAGCTCCCACCTGGCAGGCGAGGCAAGGGTGACGCCATGCCCGAGTCCGTAAGCAGCCATCTGGCCCATCGACCCCTTGCCGGGGGCTCGCCCCCCGGGATCCTTCCGCCTGGAAAGCTCCTGCCGGCTTCGCAGGCGGCCTTGAGCGAACCCTCACCGGCGGTTTAGCAGAGGCTCATGGTGCCGTGGTCGAATCGACTTGCGAAGAAGCGCAAGGAGGGACAGATGGAGCTGAGACCGAGCATGCCGGCCAGACGGCCGGGTCGCGCAAGCCCGTGGTTAATGATTGCCGTCGCCGGTCTGGTGGCCGGGCTATGTGGATTCTTGGGAGTGGCGCTTGGAGGAGCAACGGTCTACCTCGGGTTGCGCGAGACAACCGATCCGGGCCGGTCAACCGCCCAGCTGCCTGTTGTCCTGCCGCTCACCGATGACGGCACAAGCGATCTGGTGTCCGATACCGTGGCCGAAGTCGGCCCGGGGGTGGTCACCATTGTGAACTACCTGGAGGGCGCTGCCTCCGGGCAGAGCCCGGAAGAGGACGCCAAGGCCTCCGGTTCGGGATTCATCATTTCCGATCAGGGCTACATCGTCACCAACAACCATGTGGTTGAAGGCGCGGCGCGCCTGGAGGTGATTCTGGCCGATGGCTCGACCGTCTCGGCGGCCCTGGTGGGCGTCGATGCATTCGCCGACATCGCCGTCGTGCGCGTCGAAGGCATGCTCCCGGCGATCCTGGCGTTCGGCGACTCGGAGGGCCTCAAGCCGGGGCAATCGGTGATCGCCTTTGGCTCGCCGCTGGGAGACTTCAAGAATACCGTGACCGTCGGCGTAGTCAGCGGGAAGGGCCGCAGTGTCGGCGATGGGCTCGGCTTCGCCCAGCAGGATTTGATCCAAACGGACGCCGCCATCAACCCGGGCAACTCCGGGGGTCCGCTGGTGAACCTGGCCGGCGAAGTGATCGGCGTCAACACGCTGGTCGTGCGCAGCAGTGGATTGGGCAGCGCCTCGGCCGAGGGTTTAGGCTTCGCCGTGTCCAGCAATACGGCGCGGGCGATCGTCGACGAGCTGATTGCCACCGGCCGCGTGCTGCGGCCCTACTTGGGTGTGACCTGGCAGGCGATCCCGCCTGCGCTGGCTGCTGAGCAAGGTGTCCCAGAAGGCATCGCCATCACCGAAGTGGTGACCGGCGGACCTGCGGACCTCGCGGGCCTGCGCCGCGGCGACATTCTCACCGCGCTCAACGGACAGGAGATTGACGAAGAGCATCCGTTCATCAATCAGCTGCTCCGCTACAGCCCGGGCGATGCCGTGCAGGTGGAGATCTATCGTTCCGGCCAGCGCGTGCGGTTGGAGATCACGTTGACCGAGCGCCCGGCGGCCTGATCGGGCGGCGTCGCCCCGCTGCGCCAACAACCTGCGCCTCGGGCGCCAGGAGATCCCAGGCGAGGCGCCTCCGATTCCGTCCGTGCGCCCTGCGGGCAGGCGAGATTGGGGTGGCCGAGATCCGTGGGACCTGGGGAGGAACGAGCGCCGCCAGGCCTGCCGGGCCGGGGTCGGGAGGGCCCGATTTGACCCATGCCGGGCGGCATGGTAAGATGCTGGCTACAACTGAATAGCCCCTTGTAACTCTTATCCAGAGAGGCGGAGGGACCGGCCCGATGATGCCTCGGCAACCTACCAGGACAATTCGCCTGGCGTGGTGCCAAGTCCGGCAGAGGTACGAATCTGGAAGATGAGAGGGAGGCATCCCCGGCTTTGCGTTGCCCCTTCTCGTCGAGAAGGGGCGATTTCTTCTCAAGGAGTGGATGCTCGTGACCAATACCTTCATGACCTCACCCTCGCTATTCTTCACTTCGGAGTCGGTCACCGAGGGGCACCCGGACAAGCTGTGCGACCAGATCTCGGACGCAGTGCTGGATGCCTGCGTCGCCCAGGACCCGCGCTCGCGGGTGGCCTGCGAGACGGCGACCAAGACCGGTTTCGTCATGCTGTTCGGCGAAATCACCACCCACGCCCAGGTCAACTTCGATGAGCTGGCGCGCAAGGTGATCACCGGGATCGGCTACGACGACAGCAGCAAGGGTTTCGACGGCAACACCTGCGGCGTGATTGTGGCGCTCGGCAAGCAGAGCCCGAATATCAAGCAGGGCGTCGACGCTTCGCTTGAGGTGCGCAGCCACAAGCTGAGCGACGAGGACGTCGAGACCATCGGCGCCGGCGACCAGGGGATGATGTTCGGCTATGCCTGCAATGAGACGCCAGCGCTGATGCCGATGCCCATCGACCTGTCTCACCGCCTCACTCGCCGCCTGGCCGAAGTCCGCAAGGCCGGCGGCCTGCCCTGGCTTCGCCCGGACGGGAAGGCCCAGGTGACGATCGAGTACGCCTTCGGTCGCCCGAAGCGGGTCGACACCGTCCTGGTGAGCACGCAGCACGCCCCGGGGACACCTGTCGAACGCATCCGCGAGGGCGTGATCGAAGAGATCGTCAAACCCATCCTCCCGGCGGAGCTGGTGGGCAACGGGATCAAGTACTTCGTCAACCCCACCGGATCCTTCGAAATTGGCGGGCCCATGGGCGACTCCGGTCTGACCGGACGCAAGATCATCGTCGACACCTACGGCGGCATGGGCCGCCACGGGGGCGGCTGCTTCAGCGGCAAGGATCCGACCAAGGTCGATCGCTCGGGCGCCTATGCCGCCCGCTATGTCGCCAAGCACATCGTCGCTGCAGGGCTGGCTGACCGCTGCGAGATCCAGGTGGCCTACGCCATCGGCGTCGCCCACCCGCTCTCGGTGAACATCGAGACCTTCGGGACCGGCAAGCTGCCCGATCCCGAGATCAGCCAGCTCATCACCAAGATCTTCGATCTGCGACCCGGGGCGATCATCCGTGACCTTGATCTGCTGCGCCCGATCTACCAGCAGACGGCTGCCTACGGACACTTCGGACGCATCGACCTCGATCTGCCCTGGGAACGATTGGACCGGCTCGAGACGATCCACTCGGAGGCTGCGGTCGGCGTGGCCGCCGCGTAACCTGAGCCAAGCCAGATCCTTGCCGGCCAGGGGGACCTGGCCGGTTTGCTTTCTGGGGTGCCGGCTGCTGGCTCGCCTGGGACGGGTGGCTGCTCCGCATGGCAACCACCTCCCCTTTAGGGAAGCGCAGTGCGCTAGGCCGAATGGGCAGGCCGGAGGCTTGACGTAGCCGGGTCCACCCATTCCCCCTGGGTACACGTCAGTCGCTTCGAGTGGGATTGGCCCGCCGCCTCTGCCGGCTTCACCCGGAGGATCGATCATGAGACGTCTCCCGGCGTTCCTGGTTGCAGCCATCTTGCTCGCCGGATGCGCACGCGCTGCGGCCGTGACCCGGTCCCCACCCGGCCCCCATCGCCTCCCAGCTTCCCGCCGACCGAGGCACCTGAGCCCACAGCCGCCCCAGCGCCGACCCCGACACAACCCCTGCCACCCTCGAATATTCCGCCAACGGAAGTGCCTGAGCCCACATCCACTGTGCCTCCCGAGGCTCCGCCCGATGAGCCCGACTGCCTGGTCGGCAGGTGGCACGTCGAGAGCCTGATGGAGGTGGCGCGGCTGGGGTTTCTGGGGGAAGCGGGGGTCCCGCTTGACCTGGCGATCGGACGGGTGAGCTGACATTGGCCTTCGGCCAGAGAGGTGAGGCGGTCTTCGCCCACAACCAGCGGACCGTGACGGGGGAGATCGACGCCGGCGGAACGATGCTGCCATGGCAGATCGTGGTCGACGGCCGAGGCCGGGCCAGCTACGATATCGAGGGCGCCACGCTGACCTTGTCGGATCTTGCAGCACCCGAGCTGACAGTCGAGACCTCTGTCGAGAAGCAGCCGGCGCCGCTGGGTGTGCCTTCCGAGGAATTCGAGGTCTTTGATCCTGCCGGTGTGGAGTTCAGCTCTCGTTGGGAGGCGGCCGAGATCGGCCTCCCGGCGGTGGGCGCAGCCTCGCTGGTCCTGGCACGGTCGACAGCTAGGCACAATCGGGTCCACCGGACTCGCCCAGGTCATTCCAAGCCCCTGGGGCTCCCACAAGAGGCATCTCGGCCTCATCCGCGTGCGCGACGATCGGCCGGACGCCTCCGGACCGGGCCGGTGGGGCGTTCTGCGGGGCGAGCTAGAGGACCTCAGATCAAAGGCCCCGGCGCGCCAGGGTATTTTGACTCATGAGGATGGCAATCGTATAATTCGCGCATGATCGCACTCAGGCGTGCCCTGCCAGTCCCGCCGCCGGTGCACCTGCCCCCTGGGTCAGGGTAGCGCTGTTCGCTTCAAAGCGAGTCTGAGGCGGCTTCCCGGAACCTAGGGAAGCCGCGTTTGTTTGCCGAGAGGATGGCGCCATGCAGCTGGAGGAACTCACGCAGGCGATGCACCGCTTTGTCGAATCGCGGGGCTGGTATCGGCCTGACAGCCCTCGGCCGCAAACGCCGCGCAATCTGGCGGCCTCACTGGCGATCGAGGCCGCCGAAGTGCTTGAGCTGTATCAATGGGGGGCGTCGCCCCCCGAGCCGGCCGCGTTGGGGGAGGAGCTGGCGGATGTCACGCTCTATCTGCTGCAGCTGGCGAGCGTGAGCGGCGTGGACCTGGAGGCTGCCATCCTGGCCAAGCTCGATCGGAACTACGGACGTTCGTGGTAGAAGATGAAGATCCTGGCGCTCTCGGACACCGTAGTCGACCTGATCTACAGCCCATGGGTGACCGAGCGCTTCGCCGATGTCGACCTGATCGTCGGGTGTGGCGACCTCCCGGCCGACTACCTGGAATACGTCGTGACGCAGCTCAACGTGCCGCTGGTGTACGTCCACGGGAATCACGACTCGGACAACTACCGGGTGCCAGGAGGGATAGACATTGACGGCAGGGTCGAGAGGATCGCCGGGGTGCGGATTGCCGGTCTGGGCGGAAGCCGCCGGTACAAGACTGATGGCCGCCATCAATACACTGAGCGGGAGATGTTCTACCGCACGGTCCGGCTGTTGCTCACAGTGCGCGCCCGCTTTCGGGGCCTGGATGTGTTCGTGACGCACTCGCCGCCGTTTGGCGTGCATGATGCGCCAGACTGGACCCATCAGGGGTTCGAGGCATTTCACCGCTTCCTGCAAATGGCGAAGCCCCGCCTGATGTTGCACGGGCATGTCCATGCCCACCCGAACCTGGTCCAGAAAGAGACGGAGCTGTACCAGACCCTGATCATGAATGTCTATCCCTACCAGGTGGTGGGTTGGGCATGAGGCAACTGCCGGACGGCCGCGCTCTGACCGATTCCGAGTTCGAGTGGAGCCGCCTGAAGGGCTTCTTTCAACGTGTGCTGGGCTCGCTGTCGGGCCATCCTCAGGAGCTGTTGCCCTTCGACGAAGTCCGGGAGAAGCTCAGGCTGGGTGGACCCATCTACCGCGGCGTGCAGGACGTTCCGCTCGACCAGATCGTCGGCAGTGTCGATCGCTACCAGGACTTCGACCGGCGCTTCATGCCCAAGCAGTCCCACAGTGAGCAGAAGTGGCAGCGCGTCAACCGGGCATGGTACCGGGAAGAGAACCTGCCTCCGGTGATGCTGTACCAGGTGGGGGAAGCTTACTTCGTCATCGATGGACACCACCGCGTATCGGTGGCACGCAGCCACGGCCAGCCCACGATCGAGGCCGAGGTGCGCGAGTGCCGGTCACGCGTCCCGCTGACGCCGGACATCGACGCCGATGCGCTGGAACGCCTCGGGGACCGAGTCGATTTCCTCGAGCGCACGCAGATCGATGTGCTGCGGCCAGACAGCCGGATCGAGACCACCCTGCTTGGCGGCTATGATCGTCTGCTCGAACATATTGCCGTACACCGCTACTTCATGGGCATCGAGCAGGGGCGGGAGATCCCCGAGGAAGAGGCGGTGGCCCACTGGCACGACACGCTGTATGCACCGGTCGCCAGCATCGCCGAGGGCTCGGAGCTGCTGGCTGAGCTGCCGGGCAGGACGCCCACCGACATGTACCTGTGGGTGATGGACCACCTGCATTACCTGCGCAGCCGCGGCGGTGGTGAGCATGTCGATGCCGTCAGCGCCGCCGTCGACTTCCTCGAAGAGCAGCCCGGGTTGGAGGACGATGAGCAGCCGGCTGGATGATGACACCTGGACCTGGCCGTGTTCGCGGGCGGAGATCACCGCTGGGCTGCGCCGGATGTACGCCGACAAGAGCCTGACCCTGAGCCGGGTCCAGCGGCTGCCGATGGCGGGGCGCCGTCCGTCGATCGGGCGCATCCAGGGCCTGACGGCCCACTTCGACCGGTCTGGCAAGCCGGGCAGCCTGTCGCTGGTGCTGAAAGAGCCGCGCGGCACGACCCGCGCCGGCCTGGCCGGCGTGGGGCGCAGAGAGGTCGGGGTGTACGCCGCGCTGGCCCCGCTGCTACCTTTCCCGACGCCAGCCCTGATCGCCGCCTCGGTTGGCGGTGACTGGCTGCTGATGACGGCGGAGAGCGAGTCTCGCCCACCCGAGAGCTGGACCGACGAGGACTTCGTCCGAGCCGTCGACAACCTGGTGGCGCTGCACGACCGGTTCTGGAATCTGGAGGAGGACCTGGAGGCGTTCACCTGGCTGGCGCGGCCGTTGCAGGCGGATTTCAGCGTGCACGTGGCGGCCGCCGCGCAGGCCATTGGCCGCATGGTGGAGAGTGGGCGTCCCGAGACGCTGGCCGGGTCGCCGTGGCGCATGCGGCTTCTGGCCCAGCTCACCACCCAGGCTGACCGGGTCGCCCAACCCTTGCTGCAGGCCCCGCCGACCTTGATGCACGGTGACTACTGGCCAGGCAACATCGTGATCCTGGCAGATGGACACCAGGTTGTGTACGATTGGCAGATGGCCGGGGTGGGGCCCGGGGTGATCGATCTGCTGACTCTGGTGATGAAGAGCCGTTGGGCGTTTGGCGAGCTTCCGATCCAGGCCGCAGAACTGGTCACTCGCTATCGCCGGGGACTGCAGGAGCGGACCGGCGCCCTGTGGTCCGACGAAGAGTGGGCCCGCCTGTGGGACCACGCGCTGATGTGGCAGTTCCTGGAAGAGTGGATCGATATCTTGGCTGCCTCGCCCGATGCCGTGCTGCGGGCGCGCGCCGAGGAATTGGATGTCAGCTGGTTGCAGCCTGTAGCTCAGGCTGTGGCACGCCGACTGCCGGCGGCGTGATCGCCGCCGAGACAAGTTCGCGTCTGTTGAAGACGACCGAGGTTTGAGAATGTCCGAAGACCGTCTGCCTTCCCGATCCGACAACTTCGCCGAATGGTACAACCAGCTGGTGCTGCGCGCCGAATTGGCCGACTACGCGCCGGTGCGGGGCTGCATGGTCGTCATGCCATACGGCTGGGCGTTGTGGGAGAACATCCAGGCTGCCCTCGATCAGCGCTTCAAGGCCACTGGCCATGTGAATGCCGCCTTCCCGATGTTGATTCCGATGAGCTTCCTCGAGAAGGAGAAGGAGCATGTCGAGGGCTTCTCGCCAGAACTGGCCGTGGTCACCATCGGTGGGGGCGAGAAACTTGAGGAGCCGCTGGTTGTCCGTCCGACCTCCGAGACGATCATCGGTCACATGTATGCCAAGTGGATCAAGTCCTACCGCGATCTTCCGGTGCTGATCAACCTGTGGAACAGCGTCATGCGCTGGGAGATGCGCACCAGGCTGTTCCTGCGCACGGCGGAGTTCTACTGGCAGGAAGGGCATACCGCTCACGCGACCGCCGAAGAGGCTCAGGCCGAGACCATGCAGATGCTGGACATCTACGCCGATTTCGCCGAGAACGTCGCTGCCGTGCCGGTGGTGCGCGGCCGCAAGAGCGAGAGCGAGAAGTTCGCCGGCGCGCTGCGCTCCTACAGCATCGAAGCCATGATGGGCGACACGCGGGCGCTGCAGGCTGCCACCTCGCACAACCTGGGCGAGAACTTCGCCCGCGCCTTCGAAATCCGCTATCTGGACGCGGCCAACAGCCTGCAGTACTGCTGGACCACCTCCTGGGGGCTGTCGACCCGGGTCATCGGCGCCATCATCATGGTGCATGGCGACGAGCAGGGCCTGATCCTGCCGCCTCGGCTGGCGCCGCACCAGGTGGTGATCGTGCCGATCCACAAGACTGATCAGGAGAAGGACGCGGTACTGCAGGCAGTCGCCCAGCTCGAGGCGCAGCTGGCTGGCTTCCGCCTGAAGGTTGACCGTCGCGATGGGCTCACCCCGGGATTCAAGTTCAACGACTGGGAGATGCGCGGCGTGCCACTCCGCCTGGAAGTCGGCCCGAAGGATGTGGCGCAGGGGACGGTGACGTTTGCCCGGCGCGACCTGCCGGGCAAGCAGGGCAAGCATAGCGTGCCGCAGGAGGGCGTCGCTCGGGCCGTGGCGGAAGAACTGGAGGCGGTGCAGGCGGCGCTGTTCAAGCGGGCGCTGGAATTCCGCCGCGAGCACACCCATCAGCCGCGCACCTACGCCGAGTTCCGGCAGGTCGTCGAGGCGGGTTGGGCGGAGGCCTGGTGGTGCGGTCGGCGGGAGTGCGAGGCCGCCATCAAGGAAGACACCAGGGCGACGACGCGCAACATCCCGCTCGATCAGCCCTCGGGCGGCGGCCCCTGCATCCGCTGTGGGGAGCCGGCGACCGAGCGGGCGCTGTTTGCGCGCGCGTACTGAAGCCGGAGCCGGTCCTCCAGCATGCCGGCGGATGTCTGCACACCAGGCGGCAGGATAGGCCTCGAGGCGGGGCATGCCGGCGATTGATCCAGCCCGACTGGCGCGGGAGCTCGAGACGGTGACGCAGGCCTTCGATCAGCCGGTCGAGCTGGTCGAGCGCGTGCTGGCCCTGCTCGACTTCTACGCCGACCGCGTCCTGCGCCCGGGCGCACATGCTTCCATGCGCGCCCCGCGGCGCACCTTCTCGGCACCCATGCCCGTCGTCAACGGTCTGCGCCAGGCGCTGGGGCGCGAGGCGGCGGCCCGTCCGGATCTGGCGTGGGAAGTCGCCGATGACTTGTGGGCTGCCGGCTACCACGAGACCCACCTGCTGGCGGCGGCGGTGCTCGAGCCGCAGACCGATGCCCGGGCCGCGGCCTGGGTCGAGCAGCGCCTGCGCCCAGGGTTGGACGACCGGCTGCGCCTGCTGTTGGCCTCAACGGCCTGGCGCGGCTGGCGGACTGCCGAGCCCGAGAGCTTCCTGGCGCTGATCGAAGCCTGGGTGGGTGGCCGGGACGCGGCGCGGCAGTCGTTCGCCTACCTGGCGCTCAAGGCCGCGGTCGAGGCGACGCCTTCCGACCACCTGGCGCCGCTGATCAACCTGCTGTACCGCTTGCCGGCGCGGCGCAGCCCGGGGGTGCAGCAAACTCGGCTCGACTTGCTGCGCGCCCTGGCCGAGCAGAGCCCGGCCGAAGTCGCCGCCTACTTGCTGTACGAATACGAGCGCGGCGCAGCCGGCAGCGAGCGCGACCTGCGACTCCTGGCGGATCGCTTTCCGCCGGATCTGCAGGCCCGGTTGCGCCTGGCCTTGAAGCGGTAGGGGGCACCTGTTATAATGCCTCGCATTCTGACTAGACCGGTTCTCGGTTGTCACGTTGACTGGGGGCTGGGTGACCTGCACCAGGAGCAGACGTCATGTCCATCACCAAGGAAGACAAGACCCGGCTGATCGGGGAGTATCACCGGCACGGCGCCGACACCGGCTCGCCCGAGGTCCAGATCGCGCTGCTGACCCACCGCATCGGCCAGCTGACCGAACACCTGCGTGCCCACAAGCATGACGAGTCCTCTCGGCGCGGGCTGCTGAAGCTGGTTGGCCAGCGCCACCGTCACTTGGCGTACATGAAGAAGACCAACCCGTCCGGCTACCTCGGTTTGACCGATCGGCTGGGCATCCGCCGCAAGTAAGCGGCCCGGGCGTCCCGGCCGCTCCCGTCGGGCAGTTCACTCCTTGGCCCCGCTGCGAAGCCCGGCAAGCTGCCGGTAGCATCGCGCGCCGCTATCCTATAGAATCGTTGTATCCGCCCAGGAGGGAGCGACGGGTCGGGAATTGGAGCGCGTTCATCAGGCTGGCGCATGGGCGAATTCGCCCTGCGGAGGGCAGACTGACGGCCGCACTCCAGTCCCTGACTCGCCCCCTCCCCGGCGAGAAAGGGGCATTTCATGTCAGACGTAAGGACCTTCCAGACCACGATCGACGGTAAGTCGCTGACGATCGAAACCGGCAAGCTCGCCGGGCAGGCGGGCGGTGCGGTCACCGTGCGCCAGAACGACACTCTGTTGCTCGCCGCGGCCACGATGGCGATGACTCCGCGCGAGGGCATCGACTTCTTCCCGCTGACGGTCGACTATGAGGAGCGCATGTACGCCGGCGGCCGGATACCCGGATCATTCTTCCGGCGTGAAGGCCGGCCATCCGAGGCGGCCATCCTGATTTCCCGCCTGGTTGATCGGCCGATGCGCCCGCTGTTCCCCAAGGATTTGCACAACGACGTGCAGATCATGCTGTACTCGCTCTCGTCCGATGGCGAGACCCCGATCGACGTGCTGGCAATCGTCGGCGCCTCAGCTGCGCTCACGATCTCCGACGTGCCCTTTCTGGGACCGGTCGGCGGGGTGCGCGTCGGGATGGTCGACGGGAGTTTCGTCGCCAATCCCTCCTATCAGCAGCTGGAGACATCGCCGCTGGACCTGCGCATGGCCGGCACGCGCGACGCCATCCTGATGGTTGAATGCGGCGCCAGCGAGGTCTCCGAGCAGACGGTGGTCGAGGCGCTCGCCTTCGGGCATCGCGCCATGCAGCCGCTGATCGACGTGCAGGAAGAGATGCGGGCCGCCGTCGGCAAGCCGAAATCCACCTACCCTTCGTTCCTGCTTGACGAGGAAGTCGGACACAAGGTCGGGGCCTGGGTGGGCGATCGGCTGCGTCAGCTGGTCGTGCATCCATTGACCCGCGCCGAGCAACACGACGGGTTCCTTGGCTTGAAGATCGAAGCCAGTGCATCCCTGTGCGAGCAGGGCGGCCTGGACGCCGGTCAGGTCGATCAGGCCATCGACCAGTTGTACAAGCAGGAAGTGCGCCGGCGCATTCTGGAAGACGGCAAGCGGCCGGACGGCCGAGGCTTCAAGGACATCCGGGCGCTCAGCGCCGAGGTCGACCTCAGCCCGCGCGCCCATGGCTCCGGGCTGTTCACCCGCGGCGAGACCCAGGTGCTGACCCTGGCGACGCTGGGCACGCCGCGTCAACGGCAGGAGTTGGATGGCTTGTCGCCGGTGGACGAGAAGCGCTACATGCACCACTACAACTTCCCGCCGTTCTCCACCGGCGAGGTGCGTCCGCTGCGCGGCACATCCCGCAGGGACACCGGCCACGGCGCGCTCGCCGAGCGCGCGCTGCTGCCGGTGCTGCCACCCATGGATGAGTTCCCCTACACCCTCCGCCTGGTCTCGGAAGTGCTGTCGTCGAACGGCTCGACCTCGATGGCCTCCGTCTGCGCCTCCACCCTGGCGCTGCTGGACACAGGCGTGCCGATCCGGGCGCCGGTGGCCGGGATCGCCATGGGGCTGATCAAGGATGGTGAGCGGCACGCCGTGCTGACCGACATCCAAGGGGCCGAGGATCACTTCGGCGACATGGACTTTAAGGTGGCCGGGACGCGCCAGGGAATCACCGCCCTGCAGATGGACATCAAGATCAAAGGCATCACGGCCGAGATCATGTCGGCCGCGCTGGCCCAGGCGCAACAAGCGCGCCTGGCGATCCTGGACGTCATCGAGCAAGCGATGCCCGCGCCGCGGCCGGAACTCAAGCCGTTCGTGCCGCGCCTGACGGTGATCAAGATCGATCCGGACAAGATCGGGGCCGTCATCGGACCCGGCGGCAAGATGATCCGCAGCATCCAGGAGCAGACCGGCGTTCAGATCGACATCGAAGACGACGGCTCGGTGTTCATTGCCGCCGCCGATGCCGAGCGTTCGCGCCGGGCGCGGGAGTTGATCGAAAGCCTGACCGAAGTGCCGGTCGTCGGACGGATCTACACCGGCAAGGTCGTGCGCACCACCGATTTCGGGGCGTTCGTCGAGATCCTGCCGAACATGGATGGCATGGTGCACATCTCCCAGCTGGACAGCGACCGGGTCGAGAAGGTCGAGGATGTCGCCCGCCTGGGCGAGGAACTGACCGTCATGGTGACCTCGATCGATCCGGAGGGCAAGATCCGGCTTTCGCGCCAGGCGGTCCTGGAAGGTTGGACGCCGGAAGAGGCCCTGGAACGCGACCGACGCACGCCGCGGCGATCCCCCGAGGGTGGGGGGCGCAGCTCCGGGCGTCCGGGCGGTCGGCCCTCCAGCTCGGGACGTTCAAGCCGGGGCAGCTCGGGCTCCTCGCAGCGTTGAGCCCAACCGCTCGAGGCTGAGCCGGCACGTCGGTCGTGAGGCAGGAGCCGCCGTGACCGAAGTCATATCGTCTAGCAGGGCCCCTTGACCGCCGAGCGCACGCCGGGTTCGGGTTCGCCTGATTGGCAGCCGTCCACCCGGGTGGTGTCGGCCGTCATGCTGATCCTGGGCGCAGCGCTGCTGGCCTACGCGCTGCGCTCGGCCCTGGTGACGCTGATGGCAGCCGTGGTGCTGGCCTACGTGCTGCAGCCGCTGACGGTTCGCCTGCAGCGGTACCTGCACTTCCCGCGTTGGCTGGCCGCGCTGACCGTCTACCTGGCCATCCTGGCCATTCTCGGTGGGCTGGCCGCCGCACTTGGGCTCGCGCTCTCTCAGCAGTTGCTCGGTCTGGTGCAGGACCTGCAGACGCTGCCGGGCCGCATCCCCGAACTGCTGGATCAGGCTGAAGGCGTTGTCATCGACCTCGGCCCGTTTGGGTTCATTCTCTCTCGCGAGACTCTTGAGTATTTCGTCACCCCGCTCACCTCGGCGATCCAACCGGTCCTGTCTCAGACCGGGCAGGCGCTGGGATCGTCCGTGGCCGCCACCGCCTCCGCCATCGGCAGGGTGTTCGTCGTCTTCATCCTCGGCTTCTACCTGCTGCTGGACTATGGCATGGTCGATCGCATGCTGATCGGCCTGATGCCCGAGCCGTATCGTGCCGATGGAGAGCGGCTGACGCGCGAGACAGCAACGATCTGGCGGGCCTTCCTGCGCGGTCAACTGGGGCTGGCCCTGTTTGTTGGCGTATTCGTGGCCGTGATCCTTTCCTTTCTCGGCGTGCGCTTCTCGCTCGGCCTGGGGGTGATTGCCGGGGTCCTCGAATTCGTGCCGGTATTTGGCCCGGCCATCTCGACTGCGCTGGCGGTGATCGTCGCCTTCTTCCAGGGGGGGAGCTGGCTCGGCTTGAAGCCGCTGCCGTTCGCCCTGCTGGTCCTGGGCGTGATGATGCTCATCCAGCTGGTGGAGAACAACTACCTGGTGCCGAGGTTCGTCGGAGTGTCGCTGCGGCTGCATCCGATACTGGTGCTGGTGGCCGTCATCGCCGGGTCCAATCTGGCTGGGATCGTGGGCGTGCTGGTGGCTGCCCCGGCGCTGGCGACGCTTCGGCTGTGGGGCGGGTATGTGTACAACAAGACCGTCGGCATTGATAGCTGGCCCGAGTCGCCTATGGCGCCTCGTGTGCGGCCCAAGCGTGTGCTGGCTCAGCTTCGGCGCAGGCTGCGGCGGAGCAAGGGTGATTCGTCCGGATGAGCGACGGCGATCGGGCCGCTTCGCCGCGCTGGCCCACGGCGACCAAAATGGTGGTCGGCCTGCTGGGTGTCTTGCTGATCGTCGCCCTGCTGATCCGCTTCCGCGCCATCCTGCCGTTGCTGATCCTCGCCGGGCTGCTGTCGTACCTGCTGATCCCCCTGGTGAACTTCCTGAATCGGCGCGCGCGTCTCGGGCGGATGGCAGCGACCAACGTGGTCTTTGTCTTCCTGGCGCTGGTGCTGCTGACTCTGGCCACGGCAGTCGGCCTGGCGGCGCTCGAGCAGTTCCAGGCCCTGCTGCTGACGCTGCAGTCAGTCGTGGTCAGCCTGCCGGCTCGGCTTGCCGGGCTCGATAATCTGGTGCTGGTGATCGGTCCCTGGCAGACGGATCTGATTGCCTTCGACCCGGCGACGCTGGTGCAGCAAGCCCTGAGGATCATCGAGCCTGCGCTGACGCAGGTGAGCGGCCTGCTGACCTTTGCCGCAGCGCGCCTGGTGGAGGGACTGGCCCATGCCATCTTCGTCCTGGCCATTGCCTACTTCGTCGTCCTGGACTCGCACCGGCTGCAGCAACGCTGGTCGGGTCTCACCATTCCGCGCTACGAGCCCGATGTGCGCCGCATCCAGCAGGCGCTGGGACGCATCTGGAATGCCTTCCTGCGCGGGCAGTTTCTGATCGTCCTGATCACCGGCTTGCTCACCATGCTGCTGATGAGTGCGCTGGGCGTGCGCTACTCCGTTGCCCTCGGGGTGATGATGGGGCTGGCCAAGCTCCTGCCGATTGTCGGCCCATTCTCGGTCGGCGTGGTGACCGGATTGGTGGCCCTGCTGCAGCCCCAGCACCCGCTTGAACTGACTCCCCTGGGACACGCAGCCCTGGTGCTCGTGGCGCTGATTGTGCTCGATCAGGCAATTGACTACTTCTTGCTGCCGCGCATCATGGGAGGCTCGCTCAGCCTGCATCCGGCGGTGATCCTGATCGCGGCCATCGTCGGCGCCAGCCTGCTGGGGATCGTCGGGCTGTTGCTCTCGGCGCCGACCATGGCGACGTTCATTCTGCTCGGCCGCTACACCCTGCGCAAGCTGTTCGACCTCTCCCCCTGGGATCCGCCGATCGATGTCATCGGCGGGTCGCGGCCGTCGCTGCCGCGCCTCCCCTGGCGCCGGACGCCGAAACCCGGCATCTGATCCTGCGTGACCTCGCTGCGCGAAGCCCTCCGCCGCCGGCTTCGACTCCCGGCAAGCGACCCGCCGGACGACCCGCGGCTCTCCTATCGCCTGTATTGGACCGGGCAGGCGCGATCGTGGTCGCCGGAACGCCGCGAGAGCCTGCGGCGTGCGGCGGGGGAGCTGCTGGCTACCCCCGACTTCGAGCCGAACTTGGTTCAGCGGCGCTATCGACTTGCGCAGCTCGATTCCAGCGGCCACGCCGGTGCGAGCCTGGTCGCGCTGCACACTGTGCTGACCGCGCTGGGTGAATTCGACGACCTGGCGCGGACTCCTGACTTGACCACACACCCACAAGGAGAATCCCATGAGCGACAACATCCCGACTGAGACGTTGGCCGAGACCACCAACTTCGTTGCCTGGAAAGCCGGCGAACCGGATGGCGAAGTGACCTACCATCTTGAGCTCGGCACCGTGACGGTGCATTTCTTCGAGGAGGAGTGGACCGAATTCCTGGAGTTGGTTGGAGAACTCGGCTGAACGTCGGGTGACCCGCGCCGACGCCGCCTGTCCCGGTGGCCCCCCCGGGGGGCAGCGCCGGCGCCCCATGATCCTCCGCTCCCGATGCTCGACCTGCCATCTCTAGCCGCGCTGCAGACGGAGCAAGGCATGGCCTGCCAGGCTGAGGCCATGCGGCTTCGTCCGGCGCCCGACGCCTTCCTGGCGCTGGCGCAGAGGCTGGGGCGCGTCTATCCGGAGCGGTTGGCGCGCCTGGCGTTGGAGCAGGCGCTGTTGCGGCAACGTGCCGCCGAGAAGTTCGAGCAGCCGGATCGGTTGTATTTCACCCGGAACGGTCTGGAACAGGCGACGCCAGCGGCCGTCGCGGCTCATCGCGCCGGGCGTTTCAAGGAAGTCGGGCGCGTGCTTGACCTGTGCTGCGGCCTGGGCAGTGATGCACTGGCCCTGGCGCAGACACATCCTGTGGTCGCCATCGACCGTGACCCCCTCTGCGTCGCCTTGCTCCGTGCCAATGCCGATACCCTCGGTCGGGGTGGCAGCCTCTCCGCCGTCGTCGGCGATGTCCTGCGCCTGCCGTGGTCCTTTGACGGCGCAGACTGTGCCTTCTTCGATCCTTCCCGTCGGGAAGGCCACCGCCGCTTCCGGCAGCCGGAGCAGTACCAACCGCCGCTCTCGACGTTGTTGCCTTGGATCGATCGGTTGGCAGGACTGGCCGTCAAGGTCAGCCCAGCGATCCAGCGCCAGGACCTGGCGGACTTCGAGTGCGAGACCGAGTTCGTCTCGCTGGAGGGTGAGTTGAAGGAGGCGACCCTCTGGTTTGGGGAACTGCAGACGACTCTGGTGCGGGCGACAGTGCTCCCGGGCGGCCACACGCTGGCCGAGGCACCCCAGCCGCCCGGGCGGTTGTCCCGCCCGCTGACCTTCCTGTATGAGCCGGACCCGGCGGTGCTGCGCGCCGGGCTGGTGGCCAATCTGGGTGAACGCCTGGGGGCCGCCCAGATCGACCCGACCATCGCTTATCTCACCGCTCCCCGCCTCGTAGCCACTCCGTTCGCGCGGGCATATGAGGTGCTCGACCAACTGCCCTTCGGGCGGAAGCGCCTTCAGGCTGCGCTACATGCGCTGGGTGCGGGGGAGGTGGTGCTGAAGAAACGCGGGTCACCGGTCGACACGGAGACACTCGCGCGCCAGCTCAAGCTGCATGGCGATCGCTCCCTGACCGTGATCCTGACGCGCGTGTCGGGTGCAGCCACCGCGCTGATCGTTCGCCCGTTGCCGGTCGCCGGCTCGCCCGGCGATTGAAGTTCGACCCGGCCGGTGCTATTATCGCCGGCTACCCTTCTCCCTCGGCGGTGAGACATGGCCACCCGGCGCGAACTGCTCAACTGGCAAGAGGTCGACAGCCTGATCGACCATCTGATCCCCCAATTCCGCAGCGATTTCGAGGCGATGCTGATGATCAGCCGGGGAGGGGTGGTTCCGGGGGGGATCCTGGCCGAAGCGCTGGGGGTTCAAGACCTGCTGATCGCTTCCGTCGACTTCCCGTATGAGGCCGAGCGCGAGCGAGCCAAGCTGCTCGCCTGGCCGAAGTTCATCCAGTTCCCCGACGAGGCGCAGGTCGCCGGGCGCCGGGTGCTGGTGGTGGACGACGTCTGGGGCTCGGGTCGCACCATCACTGCCGTCAAGAGCCGGGTCGAAGCGGCAGGCGCCAATGTCTACACGTGTGTCCTGCATTTCAACCCGTACCGCTCGCTGTTCTCTCAGGCGCAACCGGATTACTATTCGGCCGTCACGGATGCCCACATCGTCTATCCCTGGGAAGTCCGTCGGGGGACCGACCGGGTGCTGCTCGACGAGCCGCAGCGGCTGTAGCCGCCTGCAGCTTTGCCGTGTTTGACAAGGCATAATCGGGTAGGTATAATGTTCAAGCGATCAGGGGAAGGCCCTTGTCCGGCGCGCTGCACGGGTAGAGGAGAGCCTCTGGGGTAGACAAAGGGTCGACGAGCTGGGTATCGTGCCGCTCCCATTGGCCTGGTCATCCTGAGACCGCACTTGATCGGGCTTTTTTGTTTGCCCCTGGGGGGGGCCCTGGATGGCCGATGCTTCTGACAGTATGGAGTACCTGCTTGCTCACTCGGAAGAGGTGAGCATGCCCCGCCGGGGAGACGTGCTGGACGGCGTTGTCATCGGCAGGGATCACAACGGACTGGTACTCGACCTTGGGTTGAAGTGGGATGGGGTTGTCCCGCTTCAGGACATTAACAATCTCCCCCCGACAGAGCCTGCGCTCAAGATCGGCAGCCGGGTCAAGGCGATGATCGTCAACCCGGTCGATCCCGATGGCAATCTGATTGTGTCCCTGGCGCTGGCGCGCGAGAGCGACGATTGGCAAGCTGCCCAGAAGCTGCTGGACAGCGACTCGGTCTTTGAGGGGGTTCCCTGCGCCGCCAATCGCGGCGGGCTGGTCGTCCCATTCGGCCGGATCCGCGGCTTCGCCCCGGCATCGCATCTGGCAGACCTACCGCGTGGCCTGGACGAAGAGGCGCGCATGGACCAGCTGCGCCGACTCGTCGGACAGTCCCGTCCCTTCAAGGTGATTGAAGTCGATCCTCAGCGGCAGCGCCTGGTGCTCTCCGAGCGCAAGGCGATCCGCCAGTGGCGTCAGCAGCGCAAGGCCGATGTGCTGGCCAGCCTGCGCGAGGGCGAGACCCGGAAGGGCGTGGTGACCAGCCTGCGCGAGTTCGGGGCGTTTGTCGACATCGGGGGCGCCGACGGCCTGATCCATATCTCCGAGCTGGCTTGGCGTCGGGTGGAAGACCCCGGCGAGGTGCTCCAGATTGGCCAGGAGGTCGATACCCTGGTGGTCCGGGTGGATCCACAGGCGAATCGGATTGGCCTGAGCCTCAAGCGCTTGCAGCCGAATCCCTGGATGCAGGCGGCTGACTCGCTGCAGGTCGGCAGCACCGTGACGGGCGAGGTGGTGCGGTCGACCGGAACGTCCGTGCATGTGCACACCGAGCATGGGGTGGAGGGCAAACTCCAGCTCAGCGACGATGTGCGGATGCTGACCGTGGGTACGCGGGTCAAGACGAGTGTGGTCACCTTCGACGCGCCGGCGGAACACCTGGAGCTGGCACTGGTCGGAGAGTTGGAGCCGGCCGGTTGGGCCGAGTCCTCCACCGAAGGGAGGTGAGATGGTATGACAGTTGTCC
This sequence comes from Anaerolineales bacterium, assembly GCA_041302385.1. Lineage (GTDB taxonomy): Bacteria > Chloroflexota > Anaerolineae > Anaerolineales > E44-bin32 > PFL42. The sequence continues at coordinate 23,175 of JBFYRF010000001.1, forward strand.
TGCGTCCGAATGAGTCCCAGGACATGTTGCTCAAGCGCTTTCGGAAGAAGGTCGCTAAGAGCGGCATCCTGAGCACCGTCCGCAGAAAGCGCTGGTTCGTGTCCAAGAGCGAGCTGCGCCGGATCCAGCGCAAGAAGGCCATCCGCAGGTTAAAGCGACGGCAGCGCAAGGTTGCGGCGAGTCGGCCCGAGGCATAGATCGGCGCGGGTGGAATCCGAACGAGATGAAAGGCGTCGGAGGCAACGGAGCCCCCGACTGAGGTGCGCATGACCAAGCAGTCTGACAAGATCGAAGTCGATGGTCGGATCGTCGAAGCCCTTCCATCGACCCAATTCCGGGTCGAACTGGACAACGGCCACACGGTCCTGGCGTACCTCTCCGGCAAGATGCGCCGCTACTACATCCGCATCCTGCTCGGCGATCGAGTGCGAGTCGAGCTCTCGCCGTACGACCTGGCGCGTGGCCGCATCACCTATCGCTACCGACAGCGCGGCACCGAACCCGCCGAGACGACACCCTAGTCGCCCAGCGGATTGACAGGCTTCCTGCCGCTCCCGGCCACTTCGCTGGGAGCGGTTGTCTTCTGCAGGACGGGCGTGCGCCAGTCTTCGGTCTGGAGCACCTCAAGTGGGGCCAGGCCAACCGCCTGCGCCTGGCGCAGCACCGCCGCAAGCTGTTCGTCGAGGATCCCCGACAGCACGGCCAGCCCGCCCGGAGCAACGTGCCGCGCCAGGCCGGAAGCGAGCATTTCGATCAGCACCGGGGCCAGGATATTGGCGAGGAGCAGGTCGGCCGGCCGATAGGCCGCCAGGTGCGGCGCAGCCAGATCGTCCAGCGAACCCAACTCGGTGGTGACTCTGTCGGCGACGGAATTGCGCCTGCAATTCTCACGCGTCGCTTCCACCGCCAGCGGGTCGATGTCGAGCGCGAGCACGCGGGCGGCGCCGAGGCGGGCGGCGGCAATCGCCAGAATCCCCGATCCGCAGCCCAGGTCGATCACTCGCCTGGCCGGGCGCAGATGCCGCTCCAGCGCCAGCAGGCAGTCTTGAGTGCTGGGGTGGGTGCCGGTCCCGAATGCCATCCCCGGATCCAGCACGAGTGGCAGGCGGGAGGAGGGCGGCAGATCGACCCAGGCGGGCACAATCACCAGGCGCTCGCCGATTGGGATCGGCTGATAGTGCTGCTTCCACGTCTCCGCCCAATCCTGCGCCTCGACCGGGGTGAACTGCGCGGCAGGGAGGGGGGAGATCTGCGCCAGGTGCCACAGCCCCTCTTCGATCGCCTGGCGCCGGTCGGCGGTGTGTTTGTCGATGGGCAGGTAGGCGGTGATGCGCACTTCGGCCCGGTCGGTCTTCTGCGGGAGGCGGGTGCGGGGCATCTCGACGGCCACGCCGCCGGGCACGTGGCGGGCCAGCACATCGGCGATGGCCTCAGCCAGCTCGCCGCTGGTTTCCAGCGAGATACACAGCCAGGCCACCAGCTACCCCCCCAGGAACCCCCTCAGCCCGTCGAGGAAGCTCCTCTCGACCGGCCTGGCCTGTGTGCCAAGGGCCCCGGCCAGGTCGGTGAACAGGCGGCGCTGCTCGGCGCTTAACTTCTTGGGAATCTCGACCTCAACCAACACCAGCTGATCCCCGCGGCCGTTGCGCCGTAGCCGGGGAACCCCCTTGCCGCGCAGGGTCAGAACGGTGCCGGACTGGGTTCCGGCCGGGATGGCCAACTCCTCGTCCCCGTCTACGGTCGGGATCTGGACTTTGGCTCCCAGAGCAGCCTGGGCGACGTTGACACTCAGGTCGAGCAGAACGTCGTCGCCGCGTCGGCGGAAGAACTGGTGCCCCTCGACGTGAATGACGATGTACAGGTCCCCCCGCGGTCCGCCGAGCGTGCCTGGCTCGCCTTCGCCGCTCAGTCGAACCTGCGTGCCGTCGTCGACGCCGGGCGGGATCGGCACCGCCCGGGCGATATCCATCTTCAGGTAGCCTTCGCCTTTGCAGGCGCGGCACAGCGTGGCGATAGTCTCGCCTTCCCCGCGACACTGCGGGCAGGTGGTGACGTTGACGATTGAGCCCAGGAACGTCTGCCGCACCTGGCGCACCTCGCCCGAGCCGTTGCAGGTGCTGCAGCGGATGGGGGTGGTCCCCGGTTCGGCCCGGCTGCCGCCGCAGGCCTGGCACGGCTCGTGGCGGCTAAAGGCGAGCTCGCGCTCGACGCCGAACACGGCTTGCTCAAAGCTGATCGTCACGTCCAGCCGCAGGTCGGCGCCGCGCCGCGGGGCGCGGCGGCGGGTCCGCCCGCCGGCCATGCCGAAGAACTCCTCGAAGATGTCGGCGAAGCCGAAGCCGAAGTCGGTTGGCAGGCCCTGGACGCCGGCATGACCATAGCGGTCGTACGCCGCGCGTCGCTCTTCGTCGGAGAGCACGGCGTAGGCTTCGTTGATCTCCTTGAAGCGCTCTTCGGCGCCCGGGCCACGGTTGATATCCGGGTGATGTTGTTTCGCCAGCCGGCGATAGGCGCGCCGGATGTCTTCGACCGACGCCTGTCGGGCGAGCTCGAGCACCTCGTAATAGTCGCGCTTCTCGGACATGCCCGGTCAGCCCGCTCGGGTGCCTGAATGGCGCCGCCGGTCAGCCTTCCTTGAATTCGCCATCGATGACGTCGGCGTCTCCACTGGCAGGCTTGGGGCCGGTTCCGCCGGCGGGGCTTCCGATGTTGTCAGCGCCGCCCTGGTAGGCCGCCGCGCCGATCTCCTGCATCGCCTGCAGCAGCTCGTTGGTGGCCTGCTGGATGTTGTCGGCGAGATGAGTCTCGATGGCGGCGCGGGTGGCCTGGGCCTTGGATTGCACCCGGGCGCGCACCTCGGCGGGGACCTTGTCTCCGGCTTCGCGCAGCGCCTTCTCCGAGGCGTAGATCGCATTGTCGGCTGAGTTGCGCGCTTCAACCAGCGCCCGCCGCTTGCGGTCGTCCTCGGCATGCGACTCGGCGTCGCGGCGCATTTTCTCGACTTCGCCCTCCGACAGGCCGGACGAGGCGGTGATGGTGATGTGCTGGCTGCGGCCGGTGGCCTTGTCCGTGGCGCTCACCTTCAGAATTCCGTCAGCATCGATGTCGAAGGTGACCTCGACCTGGGGCAAGCCGCGTGGGGCCGGTGGGATGCCGTCGAGCGTAAACTTGCCCAGCGACTTGTTGTCCGCCGCCATCGGCCGCTCGCCCTGAACGACATGGATCTCCACCTCGCGTTGATTGTCGGTGGCGGTTGAGAACACCTGGCTCTTGCGGGTGGGGATCGTGGTATTGCGTTCGATCAACCCGGTGGCCACCCCGCCCAGCGTCTCAATCGAAAGGGTCAAGGGCGTGACGTCCAGCAGCAAGATGTCCTTGACCTCTCCGCCCAGCACGCCCGCCTGGATGGCGGCCCCGACAGCCACCACCTCATCGGGATTGACGCCTTTGTGCGGGTCGCGCCCGAAGATCTTGCGCACGGCTTCCTGAACGGCCGGCATGCGGGTCATCCCGCCGACGAGAACGACCTCATCGATGTCGCTGGGTTTGAGCCCAGAATCCTGCAGCGCCTGGCGGCAGGGTGCGATCGAGCGTTCGACCAGGTCCTCGGTAATCTGCTCGAGCTTGGCCCGGGTGAGGGGCATGTTCAGGTGCTTTGGGCCGCCGGCATCGGCGGTGATGAAGGGCAGGTTGATCTCGGTCTGCATCACCGTGGAGAGTTCGATCTTGGCCTTCTCGGCGGCTTCCTTGAGGCGCTGCAGTGCCTGGCGGTCGGCGCGCAGGTTGATCCCTTGCTCGCGCTGATACTCGGTGGCGACCCAGTCGATGATGCGCTGATCGAAGTCATCGCCCCCCAGGAAGGTGTCCCCGTTGGTGGCCTTGACTTCGAACACGCCTTCCCCGACATCCAGGATCGAGATATCGAACGTCCCGCCGCCAAGGTCGTAGACGGCGATCGTCTGCTCAGCCTTCTTGTCCATCCCGTAGGCCAGTGACGAGGCGGTGGGCTCGTTGATGATGCGCAGCACCTCCAGCCCGGCAATCTTGCCGCAGTCCTTGGTGGCGTTGCGCTGTGAGTCGTTGAAGTAGGCTGGCACGGTGATCACGGCCTGGGTGATTGACTCGCCGGTGTAGGCCTCGGCGTCGGCCTTGAGCTTGGCCAGAATCATGGCCGAGATCTCGGGTGCGGAGTACTCCTTGCCGCCCATTTGGACGCGAACATCGCCGTTGGGGGCGGCGCTCACCCGGTAGGGGACGGTCTCGAGGGCGCGCTGCACTTCAGGATCGGAGTAGCGCCGGCCCATGAAGCGCTTAATGGAGAAGACCGTGTTCTCCGGGTTGACAATTGCCTGCCGCCGCGCGACCTGGCCGACCATGCGCTCACCCGTCTTCGGGTTGACCGCCACGACCGAGGGAATCAGACGACCGCCCTCGGAGGAGGAGATGACGGTTGGCTCACCGCCTTCCATGATGGCAACCACCGAGTTGGTCGTGCCCAGGTCGATGCCGATGATCTTGCCCATGCTTGCTGCCTCCTATTTGGCCACCCGCACCAGGGCGGGCCTCAGCACGCGGTCGCCGAGGCGGTAGCCCTGTTGAATGACTTCAATCACCATTCCTTCGTCGTGCTGCTCGCTGTCTTCCAGGGTGAGCGCCTCGTGGACCATCGGGTCGAAGCGCTGGCCGTTGGCGGGAATTGTCTCGATGCCCTCGGCATCCAGCAGAGCAACCAGCTTGCGGTAGATCAACTCGATGCCCTCCGCCCAGCGGGCGCCGTCGCCTTGGAGCGGGCGGTCCTTGAGGGCGCGCTCCAGGTCGTCGAGGACCGGCAGGAAGTGCGCCACAAGCTCGGCCGTGATCCGGGCGCGGGCGTCCTCCGCTTCCTTGTCGACGCGCTTCTTGTAGTTGGAAAACTCGGCCCGCGAACGCTGCCAGCCGTCGAGGTACTCGGAAGCCTGGGCCTGAAGCAGGGTGAGATCAACCGACTCCAGGTCGGCCTGACTGGCGGGCGTATCCTCCAGGATCTCGGCGGGGAGCTCGCGGCGCGCCGCCTCCACGGGTTCGTCGCCCTGGCTCGGGTTCATCTCGGGCTGTTCGCCGGTGTCGGGAATGGGTTTTTGTTCCTTCACGCGCTCGTCCTCGCCACAACCTGACCAGGCTTAACCAGCCAGGCTCTCGGTCACCAGTTCGCTCATCAGGCCGGCCACATAACGCACGCAGGAGATCGAATGCCCATAGGGCATGCGTGTCGGGCCGACCACGCCAACGGCGCCGGTGGCGAACCCCGGAGCGCCGTACCTCGCCAGCACCATGGACCAATTGCGCAGCTCGGACCAGGCGCCCTCGCCGCCGATCACCACCTGTACGCCGCCGATGGCCGGTTGCAGCGCCCGGCTGACGACATCCTCCAGGAAGGCCTGCTCCTGCAGCAGCCGCAAGGCGTCCTGTGCACTGCCGGGCTCGGCGAACTCCGGCTGGGCCAGCACGTTGGTCAGCCCATCGCGGAAGACCTCACCTGCAGCCAGCGTGTCCGCCTGCACCATCAGCCCGGCCACCAGGCGCATCACGACCGAGGACAGTCCGCCGCTAAGGCCCGCCTGCGTCCGAACGCCTTGGGCCGTCTGAGCGACACAGACGCGGGTCACCTGATCTGCCAGCAGGCTGAGATGATCCTGGTCCATCCCCTCCTGCAGGGTGAGCAGCTGTTGGCGCACATCGCCGCCCTGCAGCACAAGCACCAGCAGGGCCTGGTTCGGCCGGGTGGAGATCAGTTCGAGGTGCTTGAAGACGGCTCGCTCTGGGCGGGGCGCGCTCACCAACGACAGGGCGCTCGAGTGCTGGGCGAGCACCGAGGCCGCCAGGCGCATCCACTCTTCGACCTGGGGGCGTGCCTGATGGAACTGGTGGCTGATCAGGCGCTTCTCGTCCGGGGGCAGGTCGGTATCGCCTAGCAGCCTCCGCACGAAGTAGCGGTACCCTTCCTCGGTCGGAACCCGCCCGGCCGAGGTGTGCGGCTGACGTAACAATCCCGCCTCGGTCAACGCAAGCATCTCGTTGCGGACCGTGGCGGAGCTCACGCCGAGCAAGAATCGTTGCACGAGCGACTTCGAACCGACGGGCTCGGCGCTCTCGATGTACTCGTGAACCACCAGCGCCAGGATCGTCTCCTGGCGCTCCGTCAAGTCTTGCATGAAGCGCACCTCTCCGTTAGCACTCGCGCGTAGAGAGTGCTAACAGGCTGGGAATGATGATAGCATGCGGCAGAATCGCCGTCAAGCTCGTCGCTCAGGTCCTGCCTGGCCTGCTCGAGAGTGGATTGGGAGATCGACGGCCCGGCGCCGCGGCTCCGCCCGGCGGGCCGTTGCCGGGGAAGGGCACGCAAGGGCGCGCCATGCTTGCCTGCCATTGGACAGAAAACTGGCCGGCGCTTGACAGCCACCCCCGGCGCCGATATGATGGCCAGCCTGCTCGTCGATCTCGGCTCAAAGGATACCCGCGTGGGAAACTTGGTCAGCACCAGTGATGCTTCGTTCGATGCCGATGTCCTGCAGAGCGATCTGCCGGTGCTCGTCGATTTCGGCGCAACCTGGTGTCACCCCTGCCGTCAGCTGGATCCGATCGTCGAGGAGCTGGCGGCCGACTGGGCGGGCAAGGTTCGCGTGGTCAAACTCGACATTGACCAGAATGTCGCCACGACGATGAAGTACGGTGTGATGGGTGTGCCCACGCTGCTCCTCTTCATCGGCGGGGAGGCCAAGGAACGCCTCGCCGGGTTCCAGCCTAAACGCAAGATCCTGGAGAAGCTCGAGCCCTTCCTGCCGAGCCCCTGAAGCCTCCGTCAAGCTCCTCTGCCCCCGACGCCCGCCCCGCTTGGTCCGGCAATCCCTTCCGGCAGAGCGGCTGGGCTCTAGTCGGCCCTAATGATCCTTCGGTTCCGTGCGCCCACGCAGCTTGAAGGCTGGCTCGGCGCCGGCGGTTGGTCCACCGGGCGGCAGGGATGCTTGACTCGGCCTGGGCTGCGGCGTAGACTGAACCTCAAGTGAAGACAGGCGTTGACGAGGACGAGTAGGCGCCGCAGCGGCGGAGCAGAGAGCGGGGTGGGTGGAAAACCGCCCGTGCGCCGGCGCCGAATGGACCTCCGAGCTGCACGGGTGAACCGCCGCCAACGCGGCTGCAGTAGCTCGTGCCGGGGGCTGCCCCCGTTATCCTGGCAGGGGTCGGTTTGTTCGACCCGTGAGTGAGGCGGCGGACTGCGCCGCCTAAGCGGGGTGGCACCGCGGGCATCGCGCTCGTCCCCAATCGGGGCGAGCGTTTTGATTCACAGGTGGCGACCTCGCCGGCGCCATGCAGCGCAGGAGGAAGAGATGCAGGCCAGACGCAAGCGTATCTTGACGGGCGATCGACCCACCGGAAGGTTGCACCTCGGCCACTACGTGGGCTCACTGGCCAACCGTGTCCGGCTGCAGAAGGAGTACGAGTGCTTCTTCATCGTTGCCGACCTCCATACCCTCACCACCCGTCCGGAGAAGCCGGACTTGCTCGCGATCGAAGAGAACGTCCGCCAGATGGTGCTGGACTACCTGGCAGTCGGGATCGACCCCCAGCGCAGCGCCATCTTCCTGCAGTCGGCTGTGCCTGAGACCTTCGAGCTCAACCTGTATTTCCAGATGCTGATCAGTGTGCCACGCCTCGAAAGGGTTCCTTCCCTGAAGGAAATGGCCTCGGCAGCGCACCTTGAGGCGATGCCCTTTGGATTGCTTGGCTATCCGGTGCTGCAGGCTGCCGACATCCTGTTACCGCGCGCCCACCTGGTGCCGGTCGGCAAGGACAATGAGGCCCATGTGGAAGTGGCGCGTGAGATTGCCCGCCGCTTCAACCATCTGTATGGGGAGACCTTCCCGATCCCGGATCTGCTGTTGGGTGAAGTGCCGACGCTGGTGGGGATCGACGGCCAGGCCAAGATGAGCAAGTCGCTCGACAACGCCATCTTCCTGTCCGATTCGGCCGAAGTGGTGGCGGCCAAAGTCCGGCGCATGTACACCGACCCGCAGCGGGTGAGAGCCGACATTCCGGGTCGGGTGGAGGGCAACCCGGTGTTCCAGTATCATGAGGCATTCAACCCCGACCGCGACGAGGTCGAGGACCTGAAGGCGCGCTACCGAAGCGGGACCGTCGGAGACGTCGAGGTGAAGGGCCGCCTGATCGAGGCGCTAGAAGGCCTGCTGCAGCCGATGCGCCAGCGGCGCGCAGAGCTCGAACGGGAGCACGGCCTCGTCGAGCGAGTGCTGTCCGCCGGGTCTGAGCGGGCGCGGCATGAGGCGCAGGCAACGATGCGCGAGGTACGCCGGGCGATGGGGCTCTATCAGTTGGCCCGCACCTGAGCCGGGGTGCGCAGGCGGAGCCGTCGTTGTATAATCGCCACGTTCATCGGGAGTCCCTCGCCGTATGCCGACCCCTCTGCGCGTCCTGATCGCCAAGCCCGGACTCGACGGCCATGACCGCGGCGCCAAAGTCATCGCCCGTGCCCTGCGGGACGCAGGGATGGAGGTGATCTACACCGGGCTGCGGCAGACGCCGGAGATGATCGCCGAGGCCGCCCTGCATGAGGACGTAGATGCTGTGGGCCTTTCCGTCCTGTCGGGTGCCCACATGGCTCTCGTCCCCCGTACCCTCGAACTGTTGCGCCAGCAAGGCCAGACGCATGTCCCGATGCTGATCGGGGGGATCATCCCGGATGAGGATGTTCCGGCCCTGAAGGAAATGGGGGTCGCGGCGATCTTCGGCCCAGGCACCAGCACGCAGGATGTGATCGAGGCCTTCCAACAGGCCGCCGCTCAGCGTCCAACGGCCGGCTGAGGGCCGGTCCGGGCCATGGACCTCGCCGCGGAAGTTCTGCAAGGGGACCGACTGGCGCTTGCCCGCCTGCTGACCGCCATCGAGAATGAAGACCCAGTTGGCCTGGACACTTTGTCGGAGCTTTATCCGAACGGTGGCCAGGCCGACCGCATCGGGATCACCGGCCCGCCCGGCTGTGGCAAGTCCTCGCTGGTGGCGCGGCTGGCGGCGCACATTCGCCGTCACGGGCTGCGGCCCGGCACCGGGTCGGTTAAGGTAGCCGTGATTGCGGTCGATCCCAGCAGTCCCTTCACCGGGGGCGCCATCCTCGGTGACCGCATCCGCATGCGCGACCTGGCGGGCGACCCTGGAGTATTCATCCGCAGCATGGCCAGCCGCGGGGCGCTCGGCGGGTTGGCACGGGCGACGTTCGGAGCGGTGCAGGCATTGGACGCGGCCGGGTACCCGGTGATCTTGATCGAAACCGTCGGCGCCGGCCAGGCCGAGGTCGAGATCGCCCGGACGGCCCACACAACGCTGGTCGTCGAGGCACCGGGGATGGGCGACGATGTTCAGGCGATCAAGGCCGGCATTCTGGAGATCGCCGACGTGCTTGTGGTGAACAAGGCCGACCTGCCGGGCGCCGAGAATGCCATGCGTCAGCTGCGCTCGGCGCTGGCGCTGGGCTACCCTGCCCACCATGATCGGCACCACGCTGCGGTGGGGCAGGCGGGAGAACCGCCGGCGGCTGCGCCGGGCTGGGTGCCGGAGGTGCTGGCAACGAGCGCCTTCAAGGACACCGGTGTTCCGGAACTGATCGACGCCATCGCCCGCCATCTGGCGCACCTGGATGCGTCCGGCTCCCGTCAGACAGTTGATCAGCGCCGCGCGCTGCGCGAGGTTGAGATGCTGCTGCAGCAGCGCCTGGTCGAGTGGTTCCACAGCAAGCTGGCCGAGCAGGAGCTGCAGGCTGCCGTCCGGCTGGTCGTCGAGCGCAAGCTCTCCCCGCGCCAAGCGGTCGAGCGGTTGAGCGCAGGGCTGGTGGCGTGATCCTGGGCGAGCAGGTCCGCTTGAGGGCAATCGAGCGCGACGACCTACCGCGCTTCGTCGAATGGTTGAACAACCCCGAAGTGCGCCGCGGACTGGCGCGCTACCTTCCGCTCAGCCTGGCGGAAGAGGAGCGCTGGTTCGAGGACTCGCTGCAAGTGCCGCCCGCCGAGCGGCCGTTCTCGATCGATGTCCGCCAGGGCGAGGCATGGCAGCACATCGGCGGGGCCAGTCTGATGCACATCGACGCGCGCGCCCGGCATGCCGAGGTTGGGATCCACATTGGCGATGCCCGCGTCTGGGGCCAGGGATTGGGCACGCAGGCGATGTGCCTGATTCTGCGCCATGGGTTTGAGACACTGAACCTCAACCGCGTCTACCTGCGGGTGTACGAAGATAACTCGCGCGCACTCGCCGTCTATCGCCGCCTGGGGTTCCGGGAGGAAGGGCGTCTGCGCCAGGATCGTTTCCTCGAAGGGAAGTATTGGGATACGCTGTTGATGGGCCTATTGAAGAGCGAGTGGCTGGATTCTCAGAAGGGCAGGGACTGACATGGGGAAGATGTTCGGCTATGGGGACATCAAGTTGTACGCGGGATCGGCCAGCCTGGAGCTTGCCCAGGAGATCAGCGCCTACCTGAAGGTCCCGCTCAGCGGCTACGACCTGGTGGAGTTCTCGAACGAGAACTTGTTCATCCGCCTGCACGGGAGCGTGCGCGGCCAGGACGTATACGTGATCCAGTCGATGGGATCGCCGCTGCACCGCAACATCATGGAACTGCTGATCATGATCGATTGCCTGAAACGCGACTCCGCCGGTCGGATCACGGCCGTAATTCCCTACATGGCCTACGCCCGCTCGGACAAGAAGGATCAGCCCAGGGTCTCGATCGCCGCCCGCCTGCTCTCCGACATGATCGAGGTGGCCGGGGCCGACCGTTACATGACCGTCGACCTGCACGCTGGCCAGATCCAGGGCTTCTTCTCCATCCCGGGTGACGTGCTGACTGCGTTCCACCTGCTCAGCGACTACTTCGTCGACAAGAAGATGGAAGATGTTGTCGTGGCGACGGTTGACCTGGGCTTTGCCAAGAAGGGGCGCAACTTCGCCGCCAAGCTGGGGACGCCGCTGGCCTTCGTCGAGAAGCGCCGCACCGGCAATGACTCGCGCGCCACCGCCACGACCATCATCGGCGATGTCGTCGACAAGCATGTGATCCTGGTGGACGACGAGGTGTTGACAGCCAGCTCAATCACCGAGGGCGTGCGCATTGTCAAGGAGCAGGGTGCGCGCGATGTCTACCTGTCCTTCACCCACCCGCTGCTGGTCCCGCCGGCGGCGGAACGCCTGGCGGCCGCGCCGATTGTGGAGATCGTCACCACCAACACACTTCCGCTGCCGGCTGAGGCTCACCTGCCGAACATGACGGTCCTATCCGTAGCGCCGCTGCTGTCGGAGGTGATCCTCCGGGCGCATGAGGGGCGCTCGGTAGGCGAGCTGTTCAACGAGTAGCGCCGGAGTCAGGCGCGGCGAAGGGGCTCGACCACCGGATTCCATGGGCGCGTGTCCTCTCCGGCATCCAGACGAGCATAGTAGTCCCGGGCAATCTCCGCCTGCTGCTCCAGCGTGAAGTCCGTGAGCGCCTTGGCCCTCGGGCCCGTCGACAACCCTGCGGCGCCGCCATAGTCATAGGGATCGATACCCGGACGCAGGTGAAGCTTGACCGTGCGCCAGAACGCGCCGCTTCCCAAGTGCTCATGCTGCCAGACATGCGTCAGTTCATGGATCAGCCAGGCCAGGTCGCTTCGGCGATGGGAAGGCAGTTCGCTGGGTTCGGTGCGTAGCTGGCGGGAGAAGAAGATCCGGTGTCCGAGCGTGACGGCGTTGTGCGCCGGCGGGGGCCGTCGCTGCAGCCGGGCTGCGGCGCGGGAGAGCGCGAGCGGCCAGCTGGCCTGCTCCACGACCTGCACCCGCTGCCAGTCGAGCGAGTCGCTGAACACCCGCCGACCCTCGACGACCTCCCAGGGGCTCAGCCTGCGGCGGCTCACCGGAAGCCTTCCAGCCTGAGGCGTGGCGTCCAGTTCGCGCGGGCGACGGCCCCCACCCAGGCTGTCTGCTCGCCCGATGAATCGGCAGGGAAGTTGGTTATCCGCGCGAAGCGCACCGCACGATCCTCCTGCAGATTCCCGCTCGCTGGCAGGGGGACAGTATAGCGCAGGCTGCCCCTGCCAGCCTGGACGAAGTGCAGTTGTCCACCCGAGGATGCAAGGGTACGATGGCCGGAGCCGGCCCAGTTCATTCGTGGCCGAGGCAGGAGGGTCGATGACGCTGTATCTGGACTCCGCCGATCTCGAAGAGGCCCGTCAGGCGAGCAGCCTGGGCTTTGTCGTCGGATGCACGACCAACCCCGCACTGCTGGCGCGCGCCGGGCACACCCGGCCCTTGGAGGCCATCCGTCAGCTGGCCGAGCTGTTCAGCGGGACGGTGTTCTACCAGGTGATGGAGTCAAGCGCACAGGGTATGGCGAAGGAAGCTCCGCCCTTTCTGGAGTTGGGCGGGAACGTCGGCCTCAAGCTGCCGGCGACGCTGGAAGGGTTCAGGTTCGCCGCCGGGTTCGCCGGCCGCGCCACGCTCGCCGTCACCGGCATCTTCTCCCCCAGCCAGGCTTTGTTGGCCGCCGAGGCCGGCGCGCACTTTGCTCTGCCCTACATCAACCGCCTGACTCGCTACGTCGGGGACGGCGCCAGTGTAGTGGCTGAGATCGGAGCTGCCCTGGAGGGGACGCCTTGCGCCTTGCTGGTGGCCGGGATCAAGTCGCCCGCCGAGGCGGTGGCGGCGCGTCTGGCCGGGGCGGACCACCTCAGCCTGCCGCTGGAGGTGCTGAAAGCGATGGCGGACAACCCGCTCACGACCAACGCGATGCGGGACTTCGAAGCGGCCTGGGCCGCGCATCTCGAAGAGCGTTCGGGGGGTTAGCGCCGTTCAGGGGCAGGTCAGCAATTCGCCATCGGCATCGATGAACGGCCGGGTGCCTCCCATGACCTCCACCTCGCCGGTGGCGGTGATACAGGACCCGGGCTGGGCCTCGTAGTGGATGCCGGTCCGGTCAACGATGGCGAAGGAGCCGCGCACTTCGCTGAACAGGGCGACGAACGGGATCTCCTCCGCGGCAAACCAACGCTTGAGATCGCCATACACGCACAGGGTCTGACCGGCAGCGGCCAGAGTGACCTCTTCCCAGCGCAGGCAGCTCCCCCCAAGCGCCTGTCCGGGGGTGCCTTGTGCGCCGGGGGTCTCCGGCGGGGAAGTCGGGAGCACCGCCGCCGTGGGGAGGGGCTGGGTTGTAGTGGGGGGCGGCGCAGCCGGGATCAGGGCTGGCAGGCTGGGTAGGCCCGAGCGCAGCACAAAGAACAGACCGACCGTAACCAACACCAGCAGCAACAGCACAAGCAGGATGGTGGACGAGCTTCCGCCCCTGCTGGGCTCGCCGGCCGACGGAGGCGGCGGAGGCGGTGGCTTCCTCCGGCCGCGCTTGACCAGGTCAGGCGAAGGAGTCAATGGGGTCTGTTCAACATAGCTCGAGCCCCACAGCGGGGCGGGAACCGACGGCTCGGGTGGGAGCGGCTCGAGGGCTGGGGGTTCCTTGCGGGATCGACCGAGTCCGAACAGTCCACCGCTCTTCTGAGGCGCCTCGCTCTCAACATCCGGCGTGAAGGGGGAGTCGTCAAGTGCCCCGGGCGTCGCCTGGGACCTGGAGCCCAGGCCAAAAAAACGCGAGCGGCGCTGGGGTGCTGGCTCTGCAGGCAGGCCGGCCGGCGTAGAGCTCTCCTCTAGGAGAACGTCTCGTGGATCCCAGGTTGGACGCGGCGGTGCGGCGGCGGGCGGGGGCTCAGGCTCGGGTTCAGGCTCCGGCGGAGTCAGGGCGCACTCGCAGTACTCGCACTCGGTGGCCTCGCGCTCGATCCACTCCGCGCAGAACGGACAGCGAATCTTGCCCCGGATCCCGGCATAGGACTTGAGCTGCCGGTGGCAGTACCGGCAGTACACCGCCTCGTCCTGGATTTCAAGGGCGCAGTAGTCGCAAAGCCGCACGCCAGCCTGTCTCCCTATGTCGACTCTACTCTAACCCGGGGCGGGCTGCCAGCATACCGGCGGACTAGGCCGCCTGGATGCGGCTTGCCCCATGGCCGGGGAACGCTGAAGCGCCTGCAAGGAGCATGCCAGGGTTGCGGACTGGCCGGTATGCCAGCCGGAGGGGACTTGATCAAGCCGGCGCGGTGGCGAGGCCGGAGGGTGAGCCGCCCGTCGTCTCCGCCTGCCGGCGGAACTGGCTCATATACAGCTGGTGGTAGGCGCCCTGCTGGGCGAGCAGCGACTCGTGCCTGCCGCGTTCCACGATCTGGCCATCTTGCAGCACCAGCACCTGATCGGCGTTGCGGATTGTGCTCAGGCGATGGGCGACGACGAACGAGGTGCGCCCGCGCATCAGCGTCTCCAGCGCCGATTGGATCAGGCGTTCGGTGCGTGTGTCGACGCTGGAGGTCGCTTCGTCCAGGATCAAGATGCGCGGATCCGCCAGCGCCGCCCGAGCGATGGCCAGCAGCTGGCGCTGGCCCTGGCTCAGCCCCGTGCCGCGCTCCCCGAGAACCGTCTGGTAGCCCTCGGGCAGGCGTTGGATGAAGGTGTCGGCGTGCGCCAGCCGGGCGGCCTGCATCACGTCTTCGTCGGTCGCCTCGGGCCGCCCAAAGCGCAGGTTCTCCAGGATGCTGTCGTTGAACAGGAAGTTGTCCTGCAGCACGACGCCGATCTGCCGGCGCAGTGAAGCCGCGCTGACCTCACGCACATCGTGGCCGTCGACGGTCACACGTCCCCGCGTGACGTCGTAGAAGCGGGGGATCAGATTGATGATGGTGGTCTTGCCGGCGCCGGTCGGGCCGACGATGGCGACAGTCTGTCCCGGCTCGGCTTGCAGGTTGATCCCTTTCAGCACACTCACGCCCTGCTCGTACTCCGCCCAGACATCCTCGAAGGCGACCGCGCCACCGATCGCCGTCAGCTCGATGGCGGAGGGCGCGTCCTGAACATCGGGCACGACGTCGAGCAGTCCGAAGATGCGTTCCCCGCCGGCAATGGCGCTCTGGATGTTGGTCCACAACACGGCGATCTGCTGCACCGGTTGGTTGAAGCGCTGAACATAGGCGATGAAGGTGATGATCAGACCCAAAGAAAGGGGCGAGCCCATCAGCCCGCTGCCGCTGAGCAGCCCGATGCCGCCAACGACCAGAACCAGCATCAGGGCGACGTAGCCCAGCGCCTCCAGCGTGGGCGCCAGCGCCGAGGTGAAGGCCACGGCCCGGATGTTGGCGTCGCGGTTGGCAGCGTTCACCTGCCGGAATGTGGCGATGTTCTCGTCCTCGCGGCCGAAGGCCTGGCTCTCGCGCACCCCGGAGATGCTTTCCTGCAGTCCGGCGTTGACCGATCCCATCTCGCGTCGGGAGCGGCGGAAAGCGCGCCGCGCCTGCGAGGAGAGCCAGACCGTCGCCAGCGCCATGAAGGGCAGGATGGACAGCGCCACCAGCGCATAGGCCGGGCTGGCGCTGACCATGGCGTAGCCGATCCAGACGATCAGGAAGACCCCGCTCACGACCTGCACCAAGGCGAAGCTGATGGCCTGCTGAACCGTATCGGCATCGTTGGTGACGCGGCTCATGGTGTCGCCGGTTTCGTGCTGCACGTGGTAGCCGACCGAAAGACGCAGGATCTGCTTGAACACGTCCACTCGCAGGGTCTTGAGCATCCGCTGTCCCGACCAGGTCATCAGGAAGAACATGCCGCCAGTGGTCACCGAGCCGAGCACGAAGATGGCGATCAAGGCCAGCGTGAGCTGGCCCAGTCCGGCCAGATAGTCGTCGGCGGTCCAGCCCGGCTGTGGCGGGTCGTACCAGCAGGTGCTGCTGGCACCGGCTGCCAGCGGCTGGGCGGCCGAGGCCAGCGTTTGGCGAAGGGGTGCCGGAACCTGACTGAAGGCCGAGCTAGCCGCAGCCGGGGTGAAGAAGCAATCGACGGCCTGGCCCAACAGGCGCGGCCCCATCACCTGCGTCCAGGTGCTGACCACCATCAGCAGCAGCACGCCAAGGTACTGCGGCCAATAGGGCCGGAAGTAGGTGGCGAAGCGGCGCAGCGTCGCACCGACCTCCTTCGGCTTGGAGACTTCGGCCTCGAACGCCCCGTGCCTGTCTCGCATCATTTCAGGATCCCTCTTGCCCGGCAGAGGCCGGCGCCCACGCTGGCGTCGGTGCGGGATCTTCGGCCAACTGCGAGGTGTAGATGTCCGCGTACAGCTCACTGGTTTCCAGCAGATCGGCGTGCCGCCCATGTGCGACGATCTTCCCCTGATCCAGGACCAGGATGCGGTCGGCCTGGACGACGGTGCTCATGCGTTGGGCGATCACAAAGCTGGTTCGGCCCTGCATCAGGCGATCGAGGGCGTGTTGAATCTCAACCTCGGTCTGCAGATCGACGCTGGAGGTGGCGTCATCCAGGATCAGGATGCGTGGGTCAAGCAGCAAGGCCCGGGCGATGGCGATGCGCTGTTTCTGCCCGCCCGAGAGGGTTGCCCCGCGCTCGCCGACATGCGTAGCGTAGCCGTCGGCAAACTGGCTGATAAACTCGTGGGCGGCTGCGGCCTGGGCCGCCTCGATCACTTGGTCGAGCCTGGCTTCCGTTCGGCCAAAGGCGATGTTGTCCCGAATCGTGCCCGTGAAAAGCGTGGTTTCCTGCAGGACAATGCCAATCTGGGAGCGCAGGGAGTCGAGCGTGACCTGGCGCACATCGTGGCCGTCGATCAACACCCGGCCATGCGTCGGATCGTAGAAGCGGGGGATCAGGTTGATGATCGACGACTTGCCTGAGCCGGTCATCCCCAGCAGCGCGACCCGCTCGCCGGGTTCGGCCACGAAGGACACCTCGTCGAGCACCGGAGGACCGCCGCCAGCGTAGCGGAAGGTCACCGCCTCGAAGGTCACCCGCCCTTCGACCGGGGGCAGCGGGCGGGCTTGGGGCGAGTCAGCGACTTCGCTGGAGGCATCCAGGATCTGGTAGACACGGTCGGCGGAGGCCGAGGCCTGGGCCATCTGCGTGATGATGAAGCCGAGCTGGCCGACCGGGATGAAGACGAAGACCAGGTACAGGCTGAATTCCTGCCACTCCCCCAGCGTCAGCGTGCCTTCGATGATCTGTCGCCCGCCAAAATACAGGATCAAGGCCTGCCCCAGGTTGGCGAGCAGGAACAGCGTCGGCATCACCAGGGTCATCAGCCGCATCGCCCGCAGCACTTCGGCCAAGAAGCGGTCGGCGGCATGGTCGAAGCGGGCGATCTGCTCGGCCTCACGGTGGAAGGCCTTGACGACCTTGATCCCGGCCAGATTCTCCTGCAGCACGGCGTTGAGAGTGGAGAGGCGCGCCTGAGCCGCCTCAAAGATCGGCCGCGCCACGGCCCCGATCACCATGAACAACAACATGGCGATGGGCAGGATGGGCAGGATCATCAGCATCAGGCGCAGGTTGGTGGTGCTCAGGATCAACAGCGTCGCCGTCAACAGCAGCAGCGCCTGCACCGCCATGAGCAGGCCCTGGCCGACAAACAAACGCACCTTCTCGACGTCGTCCGTGGCGCGGATCATCAACTGGCCGGTGTGGTTGCGATCGTGGTAGCTGAATGACAATCGCTGGATCTTGGCGAACAGCTCGTTGCGCAGATCGAATGAGACCGAGTGCGACACGCGTTCGGCCATGTAAGCCTGGGAGAAGGAGAACAGCCCGCGCACCAGGGCGAACACCAGCATCAGCCCGCCTGCCACCAGCAGGCCGCGCGTCGGCGCGGTTTGCATCTGTGCCAGCGCCAGGGGGTCGAGCCCCATCTGCGTCACCGCCGCCGCCTGCGCCTGCGCCGGGAGTGCCTGCAACTGCAGGGCCACCAGCCCCTGGGTCAGGCTGTCGATCAAGCCTTTAATCAACTGAGGCACCATCAGTTGAGCCCCGGTTGCCAGGATCAATGCGCCGTAGGCCAGCGCGGTCTCGCGCCGATAGCGGCCCAGGTAGCGGATGGCGCGCGCCAGCGGCTGCAGGCTGCGGCGGGAGCTCGGCTCGCCGACGTTTGCCAGCGGTGGATTAGGTCTGCGGAACAGGCGCACCCTGAGCCTCCTCCAGCGCACGGGCGGCGAGGGTGAGCCGATCCAGCGACTCGACGATCGTCCGTTGCCGGTCCGGCTCAAGCGCGGCCACCAACTGCCGGATCCAGGCGACGCGCGACTCGATCGCCTGGCGGACAACCTCATGCCCGAGCGGCGTGAGCGTGACGCGCCGGATACGGCGATCGTGGTCGTCTTGCTCGCGCCGCAGCAGCCCCTGCTGGACCAGGCGGTCGACGATCTGACTGGCGGCGGCTGCGCTGACGTGCAGATCCAGCCCGATCCCGCTCACAGGGCAGGATCCGGCATGATGTAGACGCATCAGCGTTGCCAATTGCGAGTGGGACAGCCCGGATTCCTTCACCCAGGCCTGGAACTCGCGCATCGACCGGTGCATGAACACCTGCGCCCACTCGCGCAGCGCCTGCTCGAACGGGATTGGCTGCTCCATGCTTCACCCTGCTTAGTAATTAAGTAGCATGAAGTATACCCTCGCAGGCAGGCGCCGTCCACCTGCCTGGCGCCTGGCGAGTGGGCGTATAATATCTGCCGGTCCGCGCCATGGTCAACCAGAAACCTCCTAGCCGCTCTGCCACAGACCAGACCCAACCGATCGCCCGCGTGGGCGGTCCGCCGCCGGGCAAGCCTTCCCGGGCTCGCCTGCCGCGCTGGGTGGTGGGAGTTCTGGCGGCGGCGTTTGGGATGGCCGTCCTGGTGCTCGGCCTGCTTGTTCACTTGGTC
>JBFYRF010000024.1:0-22221 GCA_041302385.1 Anaerolineales bacterium
GCGCGACCAGTGTAGCATGCGTTGCGGTGGGAAGGAATCGCTGTGCGCAGCACCCAACCGATGGGGCGCGTGCCGCGCCCGCCCGAAATGCCCGGATCCGGGCCGGGCAAGGCGACTCCCCCCGGCCGCCGGGAGCGCAGCGGCCCGCTTGCGCGCCGACGGATGAAGTTGTTCAGTCAGCGGGCGGCCCAAACCACTGGAGATCACCGAACTGCGCCACGAACTCCGCTGAGGAGTAGGCTGCGTACTCGTCGCGCCCCTGCAGGGGATGACCGAAGAAGGCAGTGATGAAGTGCTGCATGCGCGCCGCCGGCTCGAGGTCAAAGACCATCATGTGCTCCTGCCCAAGGAAGGCAATCTGGCCTCGGTCAGGCTCGCCCATGCGCTCGAACACCCACAGCGACTCGGTTTCGAAGTCGGTGTCGCGGGAATCCTCGCTTCCGATGATCATCAGAACCGGCCGATCGAGAAAGCCCAGCCCGCGTTCACCGAACAGATACGAGCCCTCCAACGCCATAGGCATGACCGCCCGGATGCGCGAGTCGGTCATCGGCCGCCACAGGGCCATCGACCCGGCTGGCAATCACCTGGCGGGCGTGACGCTCGGCTAGCAGCGGATCGTCGTGAGTCAGGCACAGAAACGCCAGCGTGCCGTCGCTGGAAGCCTCAGTCTCGATGCCTTCCACAAGCAGGTGGTAGAAGGGATTGGCGATCGAAGGCAGGCTGACGGCGATCGTATGCGTGGCCGCGGTGCCGGGTCGGGCGAGCGCTGCTGCGGGATGGGGCAAGACACGCGTGCCACTCCCGCGGCGGACCTCGACCAGTCCGTCGGCAGCCAGCAGGTGGTAGGCGGCGCGAACCGTGGGCAGATGGATGTGAAGGTTCGCCGCCAGGTTGCGCGCCGGCGGAAGGAAGCCTCCGGGGGGCAGCTCCTGCGTGGCGATGCGCCAGCGCAGTTGATCGGCGAGTTGCTGCGCCAGCGAGGGCTCGCTGCCCGGCTGGGCCGAAATCCCCTCGAGCGGGCCCGGCGAGGAATCCGAGCCAGGGCCGGGCTTGACCATGAGTTCTATTGGACAATATCTGTCTTCGACGGGAGTCAAGCACGCGCGGCTTGCTGCGCCAGGCACGGCAGCTGACGCCGCACAGGCGAGGGCCGGGCGAGCAGCGCCGAACCTCGGGCAATCACCACTCCTGGCCGGCCCACCGGTGAGTCTCGCCGGTTGACACCTTCCCCGCCCCCGTGGTACAGTGTTGGCAGACTTCGTTGGTTGCCCCAACAAACTAACCCGGAGCCCCATGTCCCGCCGTTTTCGAACCGGTGACCAGAGCTTGGTGCGCGAGCTCAACCGCTCGATTGTTCTCGAGCGGCTGTGGGTCGCCTCCCCCCTGTCACGGGCGGACCTGGCGGCCGCCACCGGGCTGAACAAGACCACGATCTCCAACCTGGTCGATGAGTTGATCGCCGCCGGCTTCGTGCGCGAAGTCGGGCGCAACGCTTCGGCCGGCGGGCGCCCCGGCGTGCTGCTCGAGCTCGACGCCGAGGCTGGGTGGATGATCGGCGCTGAGATCGGCGTAGGCCAGCTGCGCGTCGTGCTGGCCAACCTGCGCGCGGCGATCGTCTGGCGCAAGCAGGCCGAATTCGGCCTGGATGACGATCTGGAGGGTGTGCTCGACAAGCTGACCGCCCTGCTGCGCCAGGCTCGGCAGCATAGCCAGCGCAGCCGACGCCGCTTGATGGGGGTCGGGATCACGATTCCTGGCCTGGTTGACGTCTCCTCCGGCTGCCTGATCTTCGAGCCCAACATGGGGTGGCGGAACGTACCGCTGCGCCAGCTCTTGGAGAGCCGCCTGAATCTGCCAGTTCACGTCGATAACGACGCCAATGCCGCCGCATTGGCCGAACGCTACTTCGGCGTCGCCCAGGATGTCGACACCTTCGCCTACGTCGTCGCCAACATCGGGTTGGGCGCTGGCCTGGTGATGGGCGGGCAGATCTACTCCGGCGTCGCCGGCTACGCCGGCGAGGCCGGGCACACGACCATCGATCCGGACGGACCTCTGTGCCGCTGCGGCAACCGCGGGTGCTGGGAGCGTCTGGCGAGCCAGCGGGCGCTGCTCGAGCGCGTCGAAGCCGCGCTCCAATCGGGCGAAGCCAGCCTGCTGAGCCAGCCGAGCAGCGACGGCCGTCCGCCGCTGACGCTCGAGATCATCCTGGAAGCTGCCCGCCAGGGGGATCCCGTTGCCCGCCGGGCGCTGAGCGAGACCGGCACCTACCTGGGCATCGGGATCGCCAACCTGGTCAACCTGCTCAATCCGACGCTGGTCGCCTTCGGCGGCTCGCTCAGCCGGGCGCATGAGTACTTGCTGCCGACTGCCCGCCAGGTCGTCGAGACGCGGGCGATGCGTGAGCTGCGCCAAGCGACCCAGATCGTGGTCTCGGCCTTTCAGGCCGATGCCTGTGTAATCGGCGGCGTGGCGCTGGTACTGCACGAGCTGCTCCGCCGGCCGCGCCTGGTGCACTCCGGATTCCCCGAGGCGCAGCCCGCCGCGCCGCCACGCCGGCGCAGGCAGCTGGCGATCGAGCCAATCCCCACTTGATGCTTTGACCCACTCCAAGCCGAAGGGAGGTGATCTACAAGACAGTCGACGCCAACAAACAGGCAATAACCGATCGAATGCTGTCCTACTCTCAAGGAGGAAAACAAGATGATCCGCAAGCTCTCAACTATCGTGGCTCTGCTGACCGTGGCCGGCCTGCTGGCTGCATGCGGCGGGGCACCGGCCGGGGCAGACCAGGTCGAAGTCTTCTCATGGTGGACGGGCGGCGGTGAGGCCGCCGGCCTTGACGCCATGATCAAGCTCTTCGCCGCCGAGTACCCGGACACGGAGTTCATCAACGCCGCCGTCGCCGGTGGCGCCGGCACCAACGCCCGCGCCGTGCTGGCCAGCCGCCTGCAGGCCGGCGATCCGCCGGACTCCTGGCAGGCCCACGCCGGGCAGGAGATCATCGGCACCTACGTAGCGGCCGGCCAGATCGAGCCCCTCAACAGCCTGTTCGAAGAAGAAGGCTGGGGCAAGGTCATGCCCGCCACGCTGCTGCCCTTGATCTCGAAGGGCGACCAGATCTACTCGGTGCCGGTCAACATCCACCGCGCCAATGTGATGTGGACCAACCCGGCGCTGCTGGCCGAACTGGGCGTGCAGGTTCCGACCAACTGGGACGAGTTCTTCGCCGCCTGCGAGACCATCGAGGCTGCCGACAAGATCTGCCTGTCGATGGGCGAGCAGTGGACCGCCATGCACCTGATGGAGGTCGTACTGCTGGGTGATCTCGGCCCGGACGCCTACAACGCCTTGTGGGATGGCACAGGTGACTGGGGCAGCGCCGAAGTGACCGCCGCCCTCGAGACCTATGCCGAGGTGCTCAAGCACGTCAACGCCGACGCCTCCGGCCTGACCTGGCAGGATGCCGCCCAGCTGGTCGCCAACGGCGACGCCGCCTTCAACATCATGGGCGACTGGTGCGACGGCTACTTCTCCGGCACGGTCGATGGCGGCAACCTGGGCCTGGTCCCGGGTGAGGGCTACGGTTGGGCGCCTCCGCCTGGCACCGATGGCACGTTCCAGTTCCTTAGCGATAGCTTCACCCTGGCCAAGGGCGCTCCGCATGCCGAGGGCGCGCTGGCCTGGTTGAAGACCGCCGGCTCCAAGGCCGGGCAGGAAGCCTTCAACCCCGTCAAGGGCTCGATCTGCGCCCGCACCGACTGCGACACCACGCTGTTCAATGCCTACCTGCAGACGGCGATGGCCGATTGGGCCTCCGACCGGGTGGTCGGCAGCCTGACGCACGGCGTGACGGCCAACGACACCTGGAAGAACGAGATCAACACCGCCCTCGGTCTGTTCCTGACCGAAGGCGATATGGCCGCCTTCCAGTCGGCGCTGGTGACCGCCGCCACGACCTACCCCAACGAGTAGACGTGAGACACGCGTAGTGCGGAGGGGCGGGCGCAAGTCCGCCCCTCCCGTTCCCCCAGCCCGGGCATAATCGTCTAGAATCCCGGGTGAGAATCCAGGACAACGAGGGAGAGGATGACCGCCACGCCGGTTCCCGTCCGAGCCGCCCCCCCCCGCCCGCGCCGCTATGTCAACCGCGATCAACTTCTGGCGATCCTGGTCGTCCTGCCGTCGATCATCGCCACGGCCATCTTCGTCTACGGCTTCATCGGCTGGTCGTTGCGCGTCTCGCTCAGCAACTGGACCGGCCTGATGCCCGACTACACCTTTGCCGGGCTGCGGCAGTATCTGGAGCTGTTCCGCGACGCCCGCTTCGCCATCGACGTGCGCAACACGGCAATCTTCACCACCATCTTCCTCACCAGCTGCCTGGCGCTAGGCCTGTTCCTGGCCATCCTGCTCGATCAAAGGTTGCGCGGCGAAAACTTCTTCCGCAGCGTGTTCCTGTTCCCGATGGCGATCTCGTTCATTGTCACCGGCGTCGTTTGGCGCTGGCTGATGAACTCCGCCACGGGCACGCGCATCACCGGCATCAACCTGCTCTTCCAGGAATTGGGGCTTGACTCCCTGATCAGCCGTTGGCACCTTACCGATCCGCCCTGGGGGATCGCATTCGTGGCAATTCCTGCAGTCTGGCAGATGGCCGGCTTCACGATGGCCCTCTACCTCGGGGGCTTGCGGGCGATCTCCGAAGACCTGCGCGAGGCCGCCCGCGTCGACGGCGCCAGCGAGTTCCAGATGTACCGCTATGTCATCATGCCGCTGCTCAACCCGGTCACGTTGAGCGCGGTCATCATCCTGGGGCACATCTCGCTCAAGATCTTTGACCTGATCGTGGCCATCAGCCAGAACAGCATCGCCCTGGATGTTCCCGGCGTCTACATGTGGCGGACAACCTTCGACGGGAACAACTACGGCCGGGGCGCCGCCATTGGGATCATCATGCTGATGACTGTGGCCATCCTGATTGTTCCCTATCTGATCTACAGCATGCGGTCGGAGGAGGAGGCATGAACCCCCAAATGACCCGGCGGCTCACCCGGCCCTTGCTGTACCTGATCCTGATCCTCATGGCGGCATTCTTCCTGATGCCGGTTTACCTGCTGCTCATCACCGGCCTGAAGAGCTTCGCCGAGGTCGACCTGCAGCGGATGTGGGCGCTGCCCAGCGGGATTCACTTCGACAACTTCATCCTGGCTTACGAGAAGCTGGCTCCCAATCTGTGGAACAGTATGCGCCTGGTCATTCCTGCCGCCATCATTTCGTCGATCGTGGGCTCTCTCAACGGGTATGTGTTCTCCAAGTGGAGGTTCAAGTACTCGGATGTCATCTTCACCCTGCTGCTGTTCGGGATGTTCATCCCCTACCAGGCGATCCTGATCCCACTCGTGCAGTTCATGGAGTTCCTCGGCCTGCGCGGTTCGATCAGCGGCCTGGTCCTGGTGCACGTGATCTACGGCATCGCCATCACCACGCTGATCTTCCGCAACTACTATGCCGGCGTCCCTACCGAGGTCCTCGAGGCCGGGCGCATCGATGGCGCCGGGTTCGTCGGATTGTATCGCCACGTGGTGTTCCCCCTCTCGATCCCAGCCTTCGTCGTCGTGCTGATCTGGCAGTTCACGCAGGCCTACAACGACTTCCTGTTCGCCGTGGTGCTGACCGGCAATCGCACCTGGCCGGTAACGGTGGCTTTGAACAACATGGCCGGCAGCCAGATCGTGCAGTGGAACGTACAGATGGCGGGCGCCCTGCTGACCGCCCTGCCGACGCTGCTGATCTACATCTTCCTGGGCCGCTACTTCCTGCGCGGCCTGATGGCCGGGGCACTCAAGGGATAGCCGCGCCTGGGGGAGGCCTCCCCGGACCGGCTCAGCCGGTGGCCCAGGGGGGTTTTCTTGACACCCCCCTGCTTTCACGGTATCCTCCCGCCTGCACGTGCGGGTGTAGTTCAGTGGTAGAACGTCTCCTTGCCAAGGAGAAGGTCGTGGGTTCGAATCCCATCGCCCGCTCTGGAGAGCAGCCGTCAGCTTTCAGCCGTCAGCGATACCTGCGCTTGCGCTGGAGCGAAGCGCAGGTGCAAGTGTCAGCAAACCCGTCTTGCCGGGTATTCTGGCTGATGGCGGCGCGCTGACGTCTTCGTTTCGGCGACGTGGCCAAGCGGTAAGGCAAGGGTCTGCAAAACCCTGATCATGGGTTCAAATCCCATCGTCGCCTCTGCAAGGACAGCCATCAGCTATCCGCTATCAGCCCACGTTCACAGCTGATCGCTGAAGGCGGACAGCTGGTTGCTTGCTGAGGGCGTGTAAGGGTCTCCAGAAAGGAGGGAGAACCTTGTACGCCTTCTTCGATTCCGTACAAGGGGCATGGGAATCAAAGACGCCGCGGGGTCTTGGCCTCCCGATCTAGCCCAGGAAGCGGCAGGCAACACCAGGCGCAACCCGACACAGATCTGACGCCGGGAGGGTATTGTCAAGGAGGGTCTCTTCCGTGGCCATCAGTGTCACCGCGACCTCCGAGGGATTTGAGCCGTCACCGCCCGCAGGATCTTCAGGCTCGCGTACTCAGATATGGCCGCCTCCCACTTCACGATCTGAGTCCTGTCTCCTGTACGGCCACCGCGGCGACATCCGTCAAGGGCTCTCCCAGGACAAAGAAGCACAGCATGTGACCCGTCTTCATGTCGGCGTGAGAATTGCTGGACACGATGCGGCGCCCGGTGATGCCCTCGACGTGGGCCTGCAGATCGGGCATCACGGTGGCGAGCAGCTGGCCAACATAGCACTGCAGGAGCCTGTGACCATCGAGCCCCTGGGCCACCGCCCGCTCCGCCGGGCTGCGGACATCCTCGATCCAGGCTGCCACGCTGTCCGGTCCCAGCAGCACGCGCAGCCTGCCGTGCACCCGCTCACGCAGTTCACGGAGCGCCATCGCCAACGCCGCGCGCTGTTCGGAACCTGGCGCTGTCTCCGTGGAGGGCTCTTCCACTCAACTCAGCTTGCCAAACCACCCGCGGCGTTCCATCCACTTCGCCAGTTCCAGGACCGGCGATATCGTGGCGGCCAGGGCGATGACGATCAGCCAATCCACGGCCGGCAGATAGAAGGTTCCAAAGGCGTCATGCAGGAACGGCACGTAGATAATGAGAAGCAGGAGGAGCAGCTCCCAGACAATGGCCAGGTTGAGCCACTTGTTGGCGAAGGGCCGGTTCAGAACGGAGTTCCTGTCGGACCGGTAGTTGTAGGCCTTGAAGAACTGGATCAAGACCAGGGAGACGAACGCCATGGTCATGGCCTGCTCGAGGCTGCGTCCGGACCCCAACGCCCAGGCAAACATCCCCAGATTGACCAATGCCGACCACAGCCCGCCGACCAACATCAGGGTCACAACGGGCCGGGTGAAAATCCCCGAGCGAGGGCTGCGCGGCGGACGACGCATCAGGTCGCCCTCGGGCGGGTCCACCGACAGAGCCAGCGCCGGTAGGCCATCCGTCGCAAGATTCACATACAGGATCTGAACGGCGGTCAGCGGGAGAGGCAGGCCAAGCAGCGCGGCGCTCCCCATCAGGAGGATCTCACCGATATTGGAGGAGAGCAGGTACATCAGGTACTTCTTGATGTTGCCGAAGATGCCGCGTCCCTCCTCCACCGCGGCCACAATCGAGGCGAAGTTGTCGTCGATCAGGGTCATGTCGGATGCTTCTTTGGTAACGTCCGTCCCCGTGATCCCCATGGCGATTCCGATATCGGCCTGTTTCAGCGCCGGCGCGTCATTCACGCCGTCACCCGTCATGGCGACTACGTGACCGCAACCCTGCAGCGCAGAGACCACCCGAAGCTTGTGCGCAGGCGAGACCCGGGCGTACACATCGATGCCCTCCACCTCCCGTTCCAGCTCGGCGTCGCTCATGGCCTCCAGATCCGCACCCGTCACGACCCGGCCTCCCCGCGGCATCCCCGCGGTGCCCGGGTCGGCGAGCATGCCCAGCTCCCGGGCGACCGCCTCGGCTGTTAGGGGATGATCGCCAGTGATCATCACGGGGTGGATGCCAGCCTGCCGGCAGGTTTCTATGGCGGCCGCGGCCTCCGGGCGGGCGGGGTCCATCATCCCCGCCAATCCAAGAAAGGTCATCTCCCGCTCGGCATCGCCCAGCGTCGCGTTCGACTTCGAGGCCACCGCCAACACCCGCAGCCCACCGGCCGCCATGCGACGGGCTTCAGCGAGGATCGTTTCCCTTCCCTCGGGGTCGAGCGGCGCTTCGATGCTGTCGGTCAGCGCACGCGTACACGACTCCAGGATGACTTCTGCTGCGCCCTTCGAGTACGCCACGAGGCCGTCGCTGGGCGCAGATGGCCGATGCAGCGTAGTCATGCGCTTGGTCTCGGAGGTGAACGGGATCTCCTGGACCCGCGGCAAGTCCTCCTCAAGGCCTCCCAGATCCAGTCCGGCTTTCGCGGCGGCCACTACCAGCGCCCCCTCGGTCGGGTCACCTCGCAGGATCCATCGTCCTTCAGCATCGTTCCGATGGAGCCTGGCATCCGAGGCCAGCGCGGCCGCGCCCAGCAGGGTCGCCAGCGCCCCGGTGGGCTCGACGGCGGCTCCCTTGTGCGAGAATGCTCCGTGGGGGTCGTATCCAGCGCCCGAAACATGGACCGTTCGACCGTCCACGAGGATCTCCTTAACGGTCATTTCGTCCTTGGTCAGGGTTCCGGTCTTGTCCGAACAGATGACCGTCGTGCTGCCGAGGGTCTCCACCGCTGGCAGGCGGCGCACCAGAGCATTGCGTTTCACCATCCGCTGCATCCCGATCGCCAGGGAGATGGTGACCACCGCCGGCAGCGCCTCTGGCACCGTGGCCACGGCCAGGGCGATTCCGAAGATGAGCATCTCAACGAACGGCTGACCGCGCAGAAGTCCAAGCGCCAGAATGGCCGCCACCACGACCAGCGCACCCCGCGCCAGCAGGTGACCAACCCTGTCCAGGTTCACCTGAAGCGGGGTCTTCCCGGTCGTGACGGATTGGAGCATCTGGGCGACCTTCCCGAATTCGGTGCCCATCCCGGTGGCGATCACGACGGCCCTGCCACGGCCGTAAGTCGCGGCAGTCCCGGCGTAGACCATGTTCCTACGATCCCCGATCGGCGAGGCGGCGACGACCGGCAGGGTATGCTTCTCCACCGGGACGGACTCGCCCGTCAGCGCGGCCTCCTCGACGCGCAGATTCACCGATTCGATCAATCTGCCATCCGCGGAGACCCGGTCCCCGGCCCGCAGGAGAACGACGTCGCCAGGAACCAAATCGCGCGCCGGCAGCTCGATCTCCTCTCCGTCGCGGATAGCCGTCGCCGTGGGCGCCGCCATCTGCCGCAGCGCTTCCATGGCGCGCTCGGCCCGGTATTCCTGCACAAAGCCCAACACCACCGAGAGCAGCACGATAACGGCGATCGCAATCGCTTCGATTCCGTGCCCAAGGAAGAGGGAGAGCGCAGTCGCAAGGAGCAGGATCGCGACGAGCACGTTCTTGAACTGCCCCAGCAGGATCGACCACGGAGAAATGTGAAGAGGAGCCTGCAGCTCGTTCGGACCGTGGTCGGTCAGTCTGCGCGCCGCCTCGGCCTGACCCAGCCCGCGCCTGGGATCAGTGCCTTGCATCGACACTGCTTCGCTAGCCTCCAGCGTGTGCCAGGCAGGCTCGGAGGTCTGGGGGGCCGCGGCCGGAGGCGCGCTGGGCTGGGACCTTCGTCCGTTCCGCTCGTGTCGCTCAGTATTAGGAAGTTGGGTCATTGAAAAGCCTCCAGACGAGCCACAGCATCGGTGCGCCCAGGACCAGGATGGAGGCCAGCGTGGCGCACGTAGCGAAGGTCAACGCTTCCTCTTCCAGGATGGTGGTTGCAGCCACCCCGCCCCCGCCAACCGCCAAGACGGGGATTGTCAGCCAGCGCCAGCGCGGTGGGAGATCGAAGGGGTGGCCTAGTGGGCGAGGGTTACGACCGTGAGTCATGGCTGTCAATCCCCGGTGGATTCTGCTTCGTCGGCCGTCAACCGTGGAGCGCTGGCGGACAGGCGCCGCTGCACCTCCCGCCGCACGAGCCAACCCGTAACCCCAAGCACGAGAAGGACGGCGACGGTCCAGGGCGTCGCCTGCTGGACCAGCTCGCGTATCACGCCCCATTCATGGCCCAGGGTGTAGCCGACCGCAATCAACAGCGTGCACCATAGATAGCTGCCCGTCAGGGTGAGGCAGAAGAACAGCAGATAGGGCATGCCAGCCAGTCCGGCAGGAATCGTGATCCATGTCCGCACCCCGGGCAGCAGCCGACCCATGAGCACCAATCCTGGTCCCCAGCCCTGAAACAACGTTTCGGCGCGCCCGATGTGGCGCGGATCAACACGCAACCCCCGCGCCAGACGGTCCACCACCGGTCGTCCACCGATCCGGGCCAGCCAGTAGGTAGCAGACGCACCGGCTGTGCTCCCCAGTGCGGCGTACAGCCCGCCGATGAAGATCCCGGCCGGCGGTGCATCGTGGGCGGCCAGGAGCATCCATCCGGCCAGGCCCAGTACGATTTCACTCGGCAGGATGCCGGTGGCATTCTCGAAGGCCATCACGCCGGCCACGCCCATCCAGCCCAGGCGGTCGAACACGGTTTGGAGCGCGGCGATAACTTGGAACTCGACCTCTGCGATCAAGGCGCCTCCCAGCTCCCGACCCGCGGCAAATGAAAAAGGCCGACACCCCTCCGCGTGGGAGGCGATGTCGGCCTACGCTACAACCCGTTCCCACCCCGCTCAGGCTGGGCGGCTACGCTTTGTCTCGTCCACCGAACAGACTAGGTTCAACTTCCGGGGGATATCATACCACGGACAGGTCGAGGCGCCACCCACGGCTTGTCAGCCGGCCCGATCCAGACGTCGCCCCAGGTTCTCTTCCAGGGTGAACACGATGATCCGCTCGCCGGTCTTGGCGCTGATATCGGTATGGAGACTCTTTACCCGGCCACCCGTGTGTTCCTTGACGATGGCCTCCAGCGCAGGGCGTGAGGATTCCAGGAGCTCTCTCCGAACCTGCTTAATCAGAGTGTGACCATCGCTAGTTTGCGCCAGCGTCGCCTCGGCCGGCGTGAGGACGCCCCGCAGTCGCACGAGGATCAGATCCTCGATGAAGAACACACGGGTCTCCAGCGGACCCCGGCCGAGCTGTTCCTTCTCAAACTGCGTGATGGCATTGGCGAGCGCCGATTCTTGTTCGCCTCGGCTGGGCTTATGCATGTGGCCGCTCCTGGATGTTCAATTGCCTTGAGAGTATAGGCCGCCGGGGGCCTCCGCGCCAACGGGCAACTCGTGCGATCGCTGGAGCAGGGACTTCGGCGAAACTGGCAAGCAGCGATGGGTCGGGGACACCGGCGTCTGCCGGACACACGCCAGGCCACCTCGATGCGGGCGGAGCTCGGCCGGATGCGGGTCGGCATCGGCCGCCGCACGGGAATGACGGACGGCACGGGCAGGACCTCGTCGGTCCACGACGCCCAGGATCGGGTGACGCAGGAATCCAACTCGATCTACGCTGCGGGGACCTACGTCACGAAGTGGGGCTACGACTCATCCGACCACATCGCGTGGATGTAGTATCCCGGCGGGAACTCGGGCCAGTCCGGGGAGAAGGTGGCCTACGAGGACTGGGACCAGGGGGCGCTTCGCTCGCTGACGAGCGAGTCCTACGCGACCGACTACGTCCAGCGCCTCGACTACGACGAGGCGGGACGGACCGAGGCGAGCTCGCTGGAGGGCGGGGCGCGGAGCATCCCATCGTCGCCTCGACTTCACCGGCCTCGCGTGACTTCTCGACCCGTCCGAAGGCGGGCAGAGAAGTCTCGAGGCGCCGCGCAGCGCCCCGAAGCGACACATGCGCCGTGCTGGGCCCAGCGCAGCGCGGGCGAGCGTAGGGGTCGCGCAGCACCCCGGAGCGAAGCGTAGGGAAAGCCGAGGGGTCGCGCAGCATTCCGCAGCGGAGCGGAGGAGCAAGTCTCATCGTCGCCTCTGGGCAACACCAGACAGCGCAAGGCAACCGGAGCGCGCATTATCCCATAAGCCGCAACGCGCGGCGCGCCTGGCCGGGAAGCGTGGCAACGCCTCCAAGTTGCACCCACCCGTTGTCTCATATGACTTTCGCTCCGGGTGGAAGGATCCCTTGCCCGGGAAGCTCTCGTCATCTGCGTGGGATCACGGCAGGAAGCACGACTTGCGATCGGGCCACCTGCCAGCCGGTTCTGCCTCTGACGACCTCGGGTTCTCGCACCACCCCGATAACCTGCTGCGCGGGATGTTCACCCTTCGGAAGGGTGTCCTCCCTCAAAGTGCTCATCATGCTTGGCCCAGCCGAATCCTGTCCCAAGAACTGAACCCGTTCCTGCGGGGCAGATCAAGGCGGTATATGATATGGGGGCGTGGGGCGAGCTCGTAACGGGCTTTCTGTCCATGCAGTTCGGCAAGCGCGGTTGGAGCCGCCACATTCGCAGAGACACAGGCGATCCAACTCCAGTTGGAAAAAACTTCAGGAGGAATCCATGGCAACCATCAAGGTGATCGAATTGATCGGGACCTCGAAGCAGAGTTGGGAGGATGCGGCCAGCAATGCGATCAAGGATGCCCATGAGACGGTCAGCGGTATTACGGGACTGGAGGTCTTGGGCCAGACCGCCCGGGTAGAAAACGGCGCAATCGCGGAATACCGTGCGACGCTGAAGGTCGCATTTCTGGTCGACAAAGAGCGCTGAGGCCCGACACCGTAGACTCATGACGAGGGGGATTCGCGGCGGCTCCTAGGCTTCGCCAAGGGAGCCGGTGTCGGCGTCTTCGGTCGAGGCAAGAAGAAGGACCCGGTAGCAACCTATCTCCTGGCTCGGACTTTCTCCTCGGCCGAGCGCTTCTGGCGCGTCATCCGGCGCATTGTCCGGACGGCGGCTTCCAAGCACCCTTCCCGCCCGGCCGTTGTGCCTCCGCGTTGCGTTGCCAGCGCCGAGCGATGGGTCTGTCCAAACCGCCCTGGATGACCCCGGGGAGCTGACGCCTTCCATTGGAGGCATCACCACCTACGGAGTCGACCCCTCTTCACTATCGTACTTGTCCCTCGGCGGCCCCGGGGTTCCCCCAAGTGGCGGAGAGGAACCTCGGCCGGCCGATGGGTGTGGCAAGGGAGTCACTACCCTAGGATGAGACCATCCCCCGCACAGGCAGACTGGCCTGTCACCCCTGCATCCAAGAGGCGGTGGGCATCAAGGAGCAAACATGGCAAGCAAGAGAATGACCAAGACTGAATTTGTGGCCGCCGTTGCCGAGAAAAGCGGGCTGACGAAGAGGCAAGCCGACGCGGCGCTGACCGCGATCAATACGATTGTGGCTCACGAGCTCGGCAAGAAGGGGCCAGGAGAAGTTGTCCTCCCAGGCCTTCTCAAGCTCAGCGTCGTGAACAAGCCCGCCACGAGACAGCACGAAGGTGTCAACCCCTTCACCAAGGAGCCAATGACCTACAAGGCAAAGGCGGCGCGCAAAGTGGTGAAGATCAGCGCCCTCAAGGCACTCAAAGACGCCGTCTGAGTTCCAGCCGTCCGAAGGGCGCTTTCGTGGGGAATGGGGCAACGAGCCGCTGGCGCCTTTCGGCGAGCTCCACTTCGGGCTGGAAGGATCGGATGCTTAGGCCTCGACGGTTCATCGCGCCGCCGGTCCAGGTGGCAACAATGTGATGTCCCGCGGCGTGAAGGTGGGGCAAGCATGCCAGAATCTGTGTACTTCTAGGATCACGAGCGTGCGCTGGCTCCCACGTGTTCTTCTGTTCATCGGACTCCTGACCGGAATTCTCCTCGTTCCACCAGCGTCGGATGCTAGAGCTCAAGTGAGTTTTCAGGCGGAGATCAACAAGAACTTCGCGCCCATATCGATCGCGGCCGGACAGGTTTCTCGTCTGAGCGTGACGATCTATAACGGCAATTCATTCCAGCTCGACGATGCTGCCTGGACCGACAATCTGGTTGGCGTCCAACCGGGCATCACGATCGCCAACCCCGTCAATCTGACCAACACCTGCGGAGGGGCAGTCGTCGCCGTTTCCGGAGGGACCTCCCTGTCTCTGAGTGGAGGCACGGTCCCTGCGCAGGTCGGACCCATCACTGGGGAGTGCACGGTTGCGGTGGATGTCACCCCGACCACTCTCGGCAACCTGATCAACACGTTGCCTGCCGGCGCACTCACCGCCACCGGCGGCGGTGGCGAAGTAACCAACGCGACATCCGCCAGCGCCACGTTGCGCGTGCGCGTTGTTCATCCGCCTTCCCTGAGCAAGAGCTTCGCTCCTAACACCATTTGGCTGGGGGATATCAGCCGACTGACGATCACCATTCGGAACTACGATCTCAACAGTGCGCTGACCGAGACAACGCTCACCGACAACCTGCCGGCGAATGTCGTCCTCGCCAACCCCGTCTCTCCATCGCTCTCCGGGTGCGGGGCGGGGACGCTTGACGCCGTCAGCGGTGCCGGTTCTCTGACCTTGAGCAATGCGACGATCGCCCCCTCCGGGAGCTGCGTCGCCAGGGTGAATGTCACCTCGGACACCGCGGGCATGTACTACAACACCATTCCCGCAGGCGAGATCCAGACAACGCAGGGCGTCACGAATGCCGACCTCGCCACCGCGCCCTTGCATGTGCAAGCCCAAACACTCTGGATCACCAAGGCCTTCTATCCGGCAGCATTCGAGGCCGGCGGCACGAGCACGCTGACCATCACGCTGCACAACCCGAGGGACTTCGCCTACACGGGTGTGAATCTGATGGATACCCTACCGGGGTCCGTGCTGCTCGTCGTCAATGGATCGGCCGCGACCACGTGTGGCGGGACGGTCTCTACGACTCTCCCCCGCACCCTCACCCTGACAGGTGGCTCGGTGCCGGCCGGTACCACGCTGGGCCCTGGGACGTGTACGATCACAGTGGAGGTCACGGCCCCGTTGGATGCGTCTGCCGCGACGTACACCAACACGATTCCCGCCGGGTCCCTGATCACGGATCAAGGAGACTCTAACATCCTGCCGGCATCGGCCAACTTGTCCATTTACGGCATGGGCACCGGCGTTACGGGGTGGAAGTCATTCAGCCCATCCACCATCAATCCCGGTGGGAACTCGCGGCTGAGAATCAGCATCGCCGCTCCTCTCGATACCTCCTTGACGGGTTTCTCCCTTGTCGACAATCTCCCGCCGGGTATAACGATCAGCAACTCGTCGCCGGCCGCCCACACCCATTGCGGTGCGGCCGACCTGACGGCGATCGCAGGCGATAGCTCGATCACCCTGGCCAACGCCACCATCACCAGGCCGAACAGCTGCGTCATCGATGTCTGGGTAACCGGCGCTACGCCCGGCACCTACCAGAACGTCATCCATCCAGGCGATATCAGCAATCTCGAGGGGCGCTCGCTGGTGGGCAACCTCACCGCCACGTTGACGGTCGCACCCTCCATACCGCCTAGCGCTCTCTCTGTCAGCAAGTCCTTCTATCCGAACACGGTCAATCCCAGTGGCCTGTCGGCGCTCACCATCACACTCCACAACACGAACGCTTCGCGGCTGGTGAACGTTAGCTTCACAGATACGCTTCCCGGGAGCCTCGCCAGCGGAGTGGTAGTTGCGCCAGTGCCGAATGCCGCCACGACCTGCGAAGGCGCCACCATCACTGCGGACCCGGGCACCCAGACGATCTCCATGACCGGGGGCGTCATCCCGCCTCAGGTGATTGGCGTTCCGGGCGCGTGCACCGTCATCGTGGACGTCCAGGGCTCAGGGGCTGCAGCCACGTACACGAACCGGCTGCTCACAACAGACGCAAGCGGGACCATCGAGGCGACGGGGGTGGTGATCCGCCCGGTCGCCGACGCCAGCGCCAACCTCAGAATCGGGGATCTGTCAGTTGGCATTGTCAAGGGCTTCAACCCCATGACGGTGATTGGAGGGTCCGCCTCGACCTTGAGTGTCCAGCTTTCGAATCCGAACAACGCCATCCTGACCGGGATCGCATTCACGGACACGATGCCGCCCGGGATGATCCTTGCCCTTCCAGCCGGCCTGTCGGTCGGCACCTGCGGGGGGACCCTGACCGGTGCACCCGGGGAAGGATCCTTCTCCTTCAGCGACGGCACACTGGCGGCCTCGGCCACCTGCACCCTGAGGCTGAATGTGACGATGACCGCCAATGGCAACCTGACGAACACCCTGCCGGCCTCCGTGGTGACGACGACGAACGGCGCAACCAATCCGCAGCCGACCTGGGCTACCCTGACCAACCTGCCGGGGGCAAGTGTCACCAAGTACTTCACGCCCGGCTCGGTGTCCAATGCGGCCGGGGACTCCTCGTCGTTGACGATCACGATCCGGAACACCAGCAGTTTCCTCTTGACCGGCCTGGGCCTGGTGGACACCCTCCCAGGGACCCTGCCTGCGGGGCTGGTCCTCGCAAGCTTCCCTGCGGCGGTGAACAACTGTGGTGGGACGCTAACCGCCGTTGGCGGATCCCAGCTGATTCAATTGGCGAACGGAACGCTGGGCGGGGATTCGTCCTGCACCCTCGTCATCAGCGTCCGGGGCAGCACCCTCGGGGACTACGAGAACTGCATCCCCATAGGCGCGCTCGACAACAACGAAGGCGCCCACAATCATGAAGCCGCCTGTGACACCCTGACGGTGACGGCTCCCGCAGTCACCGATCCGGCCGTTGCGAAGTCCGTCGATCCGCCCGTAGCTCTGGTCGGGGATACCGTCACATTCAGGATCGTCGTCACCAACAATGGACCCGAGACCGCGCAAGGCGTGGTGCTCACAGATGTGCTCCCTGCCTTTCTGGACATCTCGAACGTGCTCGTCTCCCCCGCTGGACCGGCGGTCACGATCACCGGGAACACGATCCGCATCGCCTTCGGCGCCGTCGCTCCGACGGATGTCTACACGGTGACCGTGAGAACGGTGGTCAACGACCTTGGTGAGCCGCCGGGCGGGATCAACACGGTCAATGTGACGACCACCTCGACCGACACGGACCCGGCGAACAACACCGCTTCGGCATCACTCTCGATCGTCGGGCTGGACGCACCCGCCACGGGGTTCGCCCCCGACCGTCTGACCCGTCTGCCGATCCAAGCCCAAGACGCGGCCTACCGCGAGTACCACGACCTCTGGCTGGAGATCCCAGTGCTTGGCGTTGAGTCCCCGATCGTCGGGGTTCCGCTGGACGCCGATGGATGGGACGTGACCTGGCTGGGGGACCAGGCCGGCTACCTGGACGGCACGGCTTTCCCCACCTGGCGCGGCAACAGCGTGATTACGGGCCACGCCGCCCTTTCGAGCGGCTTGCCCGGGCCTTTCGCGCGCCTGGAAGACCTGGGCTATGGCGGCCGCGTTATCGTGCATGGCTGGGGAGCACGCTCCATCTATGAGGTCCGGGAGGTCGACCTCGTTCGGCCCGACGACCCGTCCATCTTCCGGCACGAAGAACGCTCGTGGATCACACTGATGACCTGTCAGGGGTACGACGAGCGGACGGATAGCTATCGATGGCGCCAAGTTGTCCGGGCAGTGCTGACCCGTATCGAGGCGGACGCGGACCTGACGGGCCAGGTTTCGAGGGGAACAGGATACAACGAGTAGGCTACGTGGGGCCGATCGTCCTTCAAGGGGCTGGGCTCAACGCTTCCCACGTGGCCGGGAGCGTCTGCGACACGCCGAGTCGGCATCTGCGCCTTCGACCGGCAGCGAGTGTGCAGTTGCACAGGGCATCCGCCGCCGGGTCGCCCTCCTCCCTGCATCAACCGAAGCAGGCGGTTCCCTCGATCACCGCGTTCCTATCCGCTACCCACAGCAACTGCCCGGGGCACTGGAACGGTCCCCGCTCGGCCGTCACCTGAACGCCAGTTGCTTCCGGGGGCCCGCAAATCGGCATTCCCATGCGAATCGCGTGGCGGAAGGAGCGAGATCTTGCCCTCACTCCGCCGGCGCCGCCTCGCTGACAGCCGACTCGAGCACCGTCAACTGTCCGGAGACCTCGTCCAGCCCGGTAGCGACTCGCTGCAAGCGATCTTGCTCTTCGTGGACGAAGTGCCAGTACGGCGCCATCGCCTGACGCAGCCGCTCGAGCCCCTGCCCGAGCTCGCGGGTGAAGTTCTCCTCCAGCGTCGCCGCCAGCTGTGCGCGCAGCGCTTCCATCTTGGCGCGGAACTCACGCTTGGCCACGCCGCGCCGCCACGGGATCACCGCCAGCCCGATCACCCCCACCACGCTCGCGGCTACCAGGCCGGTGGCATCGGCCGCAGCCGTCGCCAGCAAGGCCTTGAGTACCAGCCCCAGGCTGACCGCGCCGAGCTCGACCAGCCCGACCATGGCCACCGATTCCCGTACAGCCAGCGTGAGCCGCTTCCCTTCGGCAACTCGGTCATACGTGCGAAGGACGCCGTCCGCCTGCGCACCCAGGCCTTCCAGCAGCTGCCGGCGATTGTAGGCAAACCCACCGGCCGCCTCCTGAGCCGCCTCGTGCAGCGCCGAGGTCTCCCGCCGCCGGCCAAGCTCGGCCGCCGTGCGCCGCCACAGGCTCAGCTCACGCTCGATCAGCCAGTCGATGACCCCTTGGACATGCTGGGTGACGAGTTCAGGAGTGTCGGCGACGACCTCCTTCTCGAAAGCTGCCTGCATGCGACGCTTCTGGAGCATATCGCCGATCCTGAGCAGACGCATGCGATCGTCCAGAAACGCCTCGCCGCGCAGGCTCATCTGCAGCAGATCGTTCTCGATGCGCGCTCGATGCCGCTCGAACTCGGCCCGAGTATCCACTTCATAGGCATCCCACTGCTGCTCGGCCATCCGCAATGCCCGTGCATCCTCGGCCAGTATCTGCAGCCGCCCGGCGGCGGTCGCCCGGTAGTCCGCCACCAACTTCCCGGCCACTCCCAGCGGGCTGCGCAGCTTGAGTGCCACGAGTTGGCTCTGCGTCAGCGTGCTGCGCAGGTGGTCGCGGAAACGGCGGAAACCTGCCGCGGCTGGCGAGTCCAGCGCATTCAACCCGGCCTTGGCCGAGACCAGGAACAGCTCCGGCTCGAAGTCGAGCAGACGCCGCACTTGCGAGCGTACAAAGGTCTCGACCTCGCGTCGAGCCTGCTCGCCTTCGAGCACGTCGTCCTTGTTGATCACGACGACGACCTTCTTGCCCCACTGGCGGATGCTTTCCAGGAAGGCCCGCTCGCTCTCGGTGAACGGCCGGTCTGCCGAGGTGACGAACAGCACCAGATCGCTGCGCGGGACGAAGTCGCGGGCAATTGCCTCATGCTGCCGCAGCACGGCGTTCGTCCCCGGCGTGTCGACGATGCGCACCTGGCGCAGCAGCTCGGCCGGGTAGCGCATCAGCCGTACATCGTCCTGGACGAACTCGGGCGGCCCTGCCTGGCCGTGTACCAGGATGCAGACCCGATCGGTCGTCGGCGTTGGGCCCTCGGGCAGGTACGCCTCTCCGAGCAGCGCGTTGATCAGCGCCGATTTGCCGCTGTTGAACTCGCCGACGACGACGAGCAGGAACAGTTCGTCGAGCTGCTCCAGCGCCCGGCGCAGGTGCTCAAGATCTGCCGGCGCCGCCTCCCAACTGGAGAGCACGTCGAGCGCGCGCTGCAAGACCGCTCGCTCTTCAGTCCAGACGCTCTTCTGCGCCTCATTCAGCCACTCTGCGAAGGTCATCATCGGAGATAGTACCGGATGCCATTTCGACCGAACCCCGGCTCTGTCCTGCCGACGTGAAAACGGCTGGCGGCGCGGCGCGGGCCCCCAGCCATCCTCGGTTCGGAAAGCCGCGCATCCTGAAGGACACTTGGAAGTTGTGCCAGCCGCTCACTCCGCCCGCCTTCAAGCATGGCCATACGCGGAGGCCGAGCCGAAGAACTCCCGACCGAGAGCATGGTCACCTCCGTGACCGGGTGTGGCCGGTGCGGTCCACAGCGCCTGGCTCCCTTGCTGCATGGGGAGGGGGCGGAGGGGTGAATTGTGAGTGGGAAGAACGCCTCTGGTGTCTGCTTGAACTCATGCTTCCCCCAAAGACCGCCCAAGGGAGGCTGGCAGGGGCCAAACGACGGATCACACGTCCCCCCTCCACACCGGACACTTGTGCCGCGTCCTTGCCCGCAACCTTACCGTCGAGAGGACACCTCCTGCCCTTCCCCGTTGAGCAGGCGGTAGACTGCCCTTCTTGAAGGGCGGACCCCGACCTGGCCAACCGGCCCAGGGCGGAGATCCGGATGGAACGGAGAGTGCCCGGCGATGTGCGGTGATGCAGGCGCTCAACCGATGACCGTTTGGTGTGCGCGAGCACCTCCGTCCCGACAGCGGGCGGAGCGCTCACGCTTCCACGGGAATCTAGCGCTGGCCGAACGACGCTGGGATCCTGTGGACCCCAGCGTCGCCCGTACCAGGCGTCAGCCCCAGGGCCCACGCCCTCGATCAGGCTATAGGTTACGGACGCGCGTCGCCACCAGCATCAAGACCAGCCCAATTAGGACAAACCAAAACGCGTACTGGCTCAGACCGGCAACGTTGCCCACGTAGCCCAGGAGGCCAAGCAGGCCCAGGGCGAAAGCAACCCACCAGGTGATGTTCAGCGGAGCGCTAGGTTTCATGGTTTCATCTCCTATGGTATCGACATCTCTTCGTCCGGCGTTCGGCCCAGGGGTGGTAAGGTCGAACGCCGGACGAAGTCACGTTGGGCGGGCGCATGCCCCGGGTTGGCCCTACAGAACCCAACGGCCTCGAGCCAAGCCGCACCGAGCATGCTGGCCCGCAGATCGGGTTACGGTGATTCGGGCTATCGGCGTCTCGAACCGACGAGTCCGCCCAGAATGAGAAACACGATCGCCACTCCAAGCAAGAAGCCCAGGTTGTACTGGCTGCCGTCGTTGTGCACTTCGTAGATCTGCCCACCCTGGTTGGCGAAAGAGAGCACGAGGGTCACCGGGGAAATGATCCCATGCCAGATTCCCAGAAGGATCCCGGCGACCCGGCCGTACGCATCCGCCGTAT
Source organism: Anaerolineales bacterium (assembly GCA_041302385.1). GTDB lineage: Bacteria > Chloroflexota > Anaerolineae > Anaerolineales > E44-bin32 > PFL42. The sequence goes on from JBFYRF010000024.1 coordinate 21,110, forward strand.
TGGCCATCGGGTTCGGGCCGGGCGCGTAGATTTGGATGGTCACGCCAGGCACGTCGATTTGCCCGCTCGGAGCGGGAGCACCAGGAGTGGTTGGGACTGGCGTATTGACTTGTGCGACGGCGCCAGGCGCACAGCCCGCGCTCGCGACAAGCATCATGGCTGCAAGCACGAGGGTGAACCTTTGCTTCTTCATTTGCGTCCTCCGGCCCTGGCCAAGCGGGCCCGTTGCGTGGATCAGCCGTCGCGTGCAAGAGAGTTGCGAACGCGGGTTCGGCTACTTCCTCATTCTGCAGCCAATGTCTCCCGGCCGCATCCAACGAGTGGGCAGTATCGGTCTCCGCCACCTGGGGGACACGCACAGCACGGCGCACGGCTGACTTCGATCCCGATCCCCGACGAGGACATGCGAGCCGGCCCGCGGGTGGCCCTCTGGCACCTGGAGATCCTCCCCGCGCTCTGGCAAACCGACAGGTTGATCGGGCGGCAGAGAATTCGGCACGACGGGATGCAGACACACTGCTTGCCGCCTCGCCGCCCACTGGCGGGGTTGGGCTTGTAGACATCTGCCTCTGGATTTCGACTTGCATCTGCTCCTGCCTTCGAGGTAACATCATCTCCGAAAAGGGACTGGCGGCAGCTCGGTCGCATAGTCCATAGCTCTCACGTGCTTCACTGCCGGACCCTGTGCCTTCCCGCCGTGTTCCAGCACTTCCATCCTCTATCACCGGCTGGACGCTCGTGGGAATGAAACAGGCATGTCTGAACTGCGGAGAATGGGCAGGCATCGGCTTGAAAACCTGGGCAGAGGATGGCCAGGCGGGAATCGGGTCAGACCTAGTCAAGTGGCCATGAACGAATGCACCCCATGAACCCCAGCCAGGAATATCCTGTGCGTGATGGAGACGGCGAGCGGTACCGCCTCGTCTTCGAGGCTGCCACCGATGGCATGATCCTTCTCGATCTGGACACTGGAGCGGTAGTCGAGGCCAACCCTGCGGCGTGCGCCATGCACGGCCATACGCGTGAGGCCTTCATCGGGCTGCTTCCCCCGGCCTTCATCCACCCCGATAGCCAGCGCGCCTTCATGGATCTCACCCGCCAAGTTCGCTCCG
>JBFYRF010000045.1:0-4749 GCA_041302385.1 Anaerolineales bacterium
GCTGATGTGCACACCGCCGTAGTTGTCGGTGGCATACCAGGTGTTGGGGTCATCGAAGTTGTAGCGGATGTCGTAGCCCAGGCCACCGGGTGGACCGCCGGTGCGGATCCAGGTCAGCTCCGCAACCGGTTGCGGACCCGGGGTCGCACGGGGCGCCTCGGGCTCTGCGGCGTTGCTCACCCCGCCAACGGCGAGCGAAAGGTCATCGAACTCCGCCAGCGTTTCCCCGAAGGTGAGCAGCATCAGGGCTCCCGAAGGAAGCGGGTCGGGGTCCTGTGCATGCAGCTCCACCCCGGGTCCGAGGAAGGCATGGTGCTCTGTGCCGGGTAGGCTCAGCTCGAGCAGCCACCATTCCCCACGGGGCAGGCTCGAGGGTGCCGAGGCGAGCGTCGCCTGCTGGCCAGAGACCTCGCGCAGCAACCGCACTTCCTCCGTCGTAACTCGGAGGATGTAGCTCCCGGCGTCCGAGGCGTGGTACCGCACCTCGACAGGATTGTCCCCCTCCACTCGCAGTCGCAGGACGAGGCCGGTGTAGGCTTCGGCCGTCGGGTAAAGGGCATAGCCCTCGCCCGCGATCCGCAATGCGCCGGTGCTCACGACGGCATTCGGCGTTCGCTCCCACCCGGGCAAGGCAGGATCGTCGAAGGTCTCGGTCACTGCGGCTTGTTGGAGCGTCCGGGGCTGAATGGGAATGATGAAGGTCGCGGCGAGGGCAATGAGCGGGAAGAGGCGCGCAAGCGTGAGCGCCATCGTCGCCTCCCTGAAGGCATACGCCCAGACGACGGCCGCACCCGAGGCTGGGAGCGGGCATCTACTCTAGCATTGATCCTTCAGGCTGACAAACCAGCCCACGGTTTCGAGCGAGGGAGCCGGCGGCGTCCCCCCAGGCGTCCTGATGGCTACGGCCCCCAGCCCTGCAGCGTCTCGACCACCTTTCCGAGGAAGGCATCGGCCAGCGCGCCGTCGAGGATGCGGTGGTCGAAGGTCAGCGTCAGGTAGACCATCGGGCGGATGGCGATGCTGTCGGTGACGGCGCCGGAGGCGTCTCGGGATTCGACAGCCACCACCCGCTTCTGCAATGCCCCCACGCCAAGGATGCCGGTCTGCGGCTGATGGATGATCGGTGTGGCAAAGAGCGAGCCGCTCACGCCGTGATTGGTGATCGTGAACGTCCCGCCCTGCACCTCGTCCGGCTGCAGCTTGCGGGCGCGGGCCCGCCCCGCCAGATCCCCCAGCGCCTGCGCCAGGCCGAGCAGCGACTTCTGGCCGGCATCCTTGATCACCGGCACGATCAGCCCCTGCTCGCCCAGCGAGACGGCGATGCCCAGATGGATTCGGGGATGCAGCCGAATCCCCTCGTCTGTCCAGGATGCGTTGACCAGCGGCACGGCGCGCAGCGCGGCAACACAGGCCGCGGCGAAGTAGGCCGTGTAGGTCAGGTTGACGCCCTCGCGGGCGAACGCCTCGCGATGGGCGAGCCGGTGGGCGACGACGCGGCGCATGTCAGCTTCCATCACCGTCGTTACGTGTGGGCTGGTCGCCTTCGAGCGCAGCATGTGCTCGGCAATCGCCCGGCGCACCGCGTCGAGTTGGACCAATTCGCCGGCGGCGGGCGCGCTCGCGCCGGGCGCCGCGCCGGCAACGCCGAAGACCTCCTCCGTCGGGCGGAACAGTTCGCCCAACGAGGGTGACTCCCAGGGCGCGGCGGGGCGGCTTTCCAGGTGGGACAGCACATCCTTCTTGGTGATCCGCCCTCCGGCGCCGGTGCCGCGAATCTGGCGCAGGTCGAGGTTGTGCTCGCGGGCGAGGCGCGCCACAACCGGCGAGATGAACCCGAGATCGACCTGCGCGGGCTGGGCGATGGTGTCAGGTTCGGGGGACGGTGCGGGAGCGGCAGCGGCCGCAGCCATCGGGGCGACGCCAGGGCTCTCGGCCTCCGCATCGGGAATCGCTTCGCCCGGCTGGCCGATCACCGCCAGGAGCGTTCCGGCGCGCACCGTCGTCCCTTCCGTCACGTACAGCCTGAGCACGCGGCCCGAAGCCGGCGCCGGGATCTCGGTGTCGACCTTGTCCGTGTTGACCTCGAGCAGCGCCTCGAACTCTTCGATGGAGTCGCCTTCGCGCTTGAGCCAGCGCGTGACCGTCCCTTCGACGACCGACTCGCCCAATTGAGGCATGATCACCTTGGCTGGCATGCAACCTCTCTCCCCCTCCCCCGTGCAGGGGGAGGGATTTGCTCGGCTCCCCTCCCCCTTGCAGGGGGAGGGAATCAGTACGCGGCGAGTTCGCGCACAGCGGCGGCGATCTTCGCCGGGTCGGGCATGAACCAGTCTTGCATCGGATGGCTGAACGGCACGCCGGGTACGTCGGGGCCGGCCAGGCGTCGCACCGGGGCATCCAGGTCGGTGAAGGCCTGCTCGGCCAGAATGGCGGCGACCTCGGCGCCATACCCGCCCGTCAGGTTGTCTTCGTGCACGATCAACGCCTTGCCGGTCTTGCGCACCGAGTCCAGGATCGTGCGCCGATCGACCGGCGCCAGCGTGCGCAGGTCTACGACTTCCACATCGATCCCTTCGGCGGCGACCGCGCCGGCAGCCTGCAAGGCGTAGTGATGCATCATGCCGTAGGCGAACAGGCTGACATCCCGCCCAGGTCGCGAGACACGCGCCGGGCCGATCGGCACCAGGATCTCTTCTCCTTCGGCCACCTCCCCCTTGATCAACCGGTAACCCTTCTTGGGCTCAAGGAACAAGACCGGATTTGGGTCGCGCACAGCCGACTTGAGCAGGCCCTTGGCGTCGTGGGGGCTGGAGGGGATGACCACCTTCAACCCCGGAACGTGCGAGTAGAAGGCTTCAATCGACTGCGAGTGGTACAGACCGCCCCCGATGCCGCCGCCGTATGGAGCGCGGATGACCATCGGCGCCGTCCACTCGCCGTTCGAGCGGTAGCACAGGCGCGCCGCTTCGCTGACGATCTGGTTGAAGGCCGGGTGGATGAAGTCAGCGAACTGGATCTCGCAGATCGGGCGCATGCCGTACAGCGCGGCCCCGATGCCAATGCCGACGATCGACAGCTCCGCCAGCGGCGAGTCGATCACCCGGTCGGGGCCGTACTTGTCGAACAACCCCAGCGTCGCCCGGAAGACACCGCCGCGCGGCCCGACGTCCTCGCCTACGATGAACACGCGCTCGTCGCGCGCCAATTCCTCGTCCATCGCCTGGCGCAGGCCTTCGATCAGCGTGATCTCAGCCATGGCGGATGTCCTCGACGAACACCGGGTAGGCGGCATCGGCTGCCGGCGGATAGGGCACCTGCAGGCTGAAGGTCACCGCCTCCTCGACCTGCTCGCGCGTTTGTGCATCCATGGCCTCGGCCGCCGCCTGGGTCAACACCTTCTGCTTCACCAACTGATCGTGGAACAGGCTGAGGGGGTCTTCGGATTTCATCGCCTCGACTTCCTGACGCGAGCGGTAGGAGCGGTCGTCGTCGTCCGAAGAATGCGGCGTCAGGCGATGGACGCGCGCTTCGAGCAGCGTGGGGCCATCGCCGCGGCGGGCGCGCTCGGCGGCCGACGCCACCCCGTCGTACATCGCTACCGGATCGAGGCCGTCGATCGAGGCGCCCGGCAGGCCCAGGCCGGCGGCCTTGTCGGCGGCGCTGGCCACGGCCATCTGCTTGTCCTGGTGGACGGAGATGGCATACACGTTGTTCTCGACCAGGAAGATCACCGGCAGCTTGTGGATCGCCGCCCAGTTCACTGCCTCATACCACTCGCCCTGAGCGGTCGAGCCCTCGCCGATCGTGGTCAGGACGACCTGGTCCTTGCGCCTGAGTTTGATCGCCAGGCCAATTCCGGAGGCATGGCAGGCCTGGGTGGCGACCGGCGAGGAGTGGGAGACGACGTTGGCCGAGCGCAGGCTCCAGTGGCTGGGCATCTGGCGGGCGCCGGAGGTCGGTTCCCCCAGCTTGCCCATCAGGCTGAGCATGAAGGCGCGCGGGGTCAGGCCGAGGGCCAGCATCAGCGCCAGGTCGCGGTAGTAGGGCGCCACCCAGTCGTGCCCGCGGCGCAGGGCAACGGCAGCGCCAACCTGCGCCGCCTCCTGGCCGATCCCCGAGATATGGAAAGCGATCTTGCCCTGACGGTGCAGCACCCAGGCGCGCTCGTCCAGCCGCCGGGCAAGCAGCATGATGCGGTACATCTCGAGCAACTGGTCCGTCGACAAGGTCATCTGGCGACCCCTCGGTTCAGCGGTGTGCCCTCCCGCCCCGTCCCGCCTGCCGGGGAGGCAACGGCCGTACCTTTGGCGTGGAGCGGGGAACCGGACCCATCTTATCCGACTCGGCCTGCGAGTTCAAGGCCGGGTCGCTGACAGGTCAATGTCAGGCCGGGTTCGGGAAGCCTGAGGGACCTTGCAGTACGCTTGCAATCAACCCGCACACTCGGCCCCCGGCGCGATCCTGGGCGGGCATCTGGATGGGAGGGATAGGAGAGATGGGTGGTGCGGAACTGACGCTGAGCATGATCCTGGCGCTGTGTTCGCTGGGTTGTCTGATCTACATGCTGGTACGCCTGGCTCAGGAGAAGGGTGCGCTGCACGCAGTGCTTGGATTTCTCTTCCCGATCTATCCATTCTTCTGGGGGTGGCTCAACGCCGGCCGGTTGGGGTTTCTGGATATCATGGGCTTCTGGACGGCCGTGATGCTGATTTACACCGGCTTCACGTTTGCCATGGGGGCGGTCGCCGC
>JBFYRF010000047.1:0-4833 GCA_041302385.1 Anaerolineales bacterium
TGTTGCACAGCTGATTCGCCAGGGCGATGGCAGGGAGGTCATTCACGCCGCAGTACGAGCCGAAGGTGGCGAGGGTTTCATACTCCGGCCCGCCGAAGCGCATCTCGACCGCCTGCTGCAGGAACTCGGCCTCAACCACCCGCTTGCAGCGCACGCTGCAGGCGTAGCAGGTGTCGTTCTCTTTCAGGATGGTGTCGGCCATCTTTTCGCCGGAGATCATCTCGAAGTCGGCGTATTGACCGGCGTTATAGTTGAAGGTCGGCAGGCTGCCGATCGAATGCTGGAAACTGACCACCCCGGCAGTGCCGTAATCCCTCAGCCCGAGCACATCGGCGTTGTTCGGCACCTCGGCCGCCCCCCACGTGGCCAGCTTGTTCAGCCGCGCCGGATCGCTCCAGGGCCGCTTCTTGCTCGAGCCGCGCACCACAACCGCCTTGAGGTTTTTCGAGCCCATCACCGCGCCCAGCCCCGTTCGGCCATTCGCCCGGTTGTCCATGTTGATGATTGCCGCCAGTCGCACCAGCTTCTCCCCGGCTGGGCCGACCTGGGCAATCTCGATCTTGTCGTCCTTCAGCTCAGCCTTGAGCAGATCGGTCGTCTCACCGGTCGTCTTGCCCCACAGATGGGTAGCCGGACGCAGTTCCGCCTGGCCGTCATGCAGCCACAAGTAGACCGGTTGGCTGGCCTTGCCGCAGATCACCAGGCCGTCGAAACCGGCAAAGCGCATCTCGGCCGGGAAGAACCCACCGCACTGGCTGTCACCGACCCCATCGGTGAGCGGAGAGATGGCATTGGCCGTCATGCGGCTCTGGCCGGAGATCGGGGCGCCGGTCAGCGCGCTCACCATCATCGTCAGCACGTTCTCCGGCCCCAGCGGGTCGACGCGCCCCGGCAAGGCGCGCAGGATGTAGTACATCCCCATCGCCGAGCCACCCAGGTACTTGCGGTAGAACCCCTCCGTCGGCTGCTCGATCTCGAGCCGCCCTTCGGTCAGATCCACATGCAGGATTCGTCGCACGAAACCGTCAGCCATCACGCAACCTCCTGGTGTGTCTATTTCGTGGCGCGGACATCGCCTAACGCCTGGTCCAGCGCCTGGGCGAAGATGCCAAGGGCATCGGCGATCTGCGCACCGCTGACCATCAGCGGCGGAATGAAGCGGATCGCCTGGTCATACGTCCCACAGGACAACAGGAGCAGGTCCCGCTCGTAAGCCCGCCGCGCCGTTGCCTTGGTCAACTCTGTCCACGGCCTGCCGTCGGGGGCGGTGAACTCCGCCGCCACCATCAATCCAATGCCGCGCACATCGCCGATGGCGGGACGGGCGGTCTGTAGCTCACGCAGCCCGTCGATCAGCACTCGACCCTGGGCGGCAGCATTCTCCACCATCTTCTCCTGGCGAATCGCCTCGATCGTCGCCACGGCCGCAGCGCAGGCCACGGCGTTGCCGCCGAAGGTCCCGCCATGCGATCCGGGGATCCACTTCTCCATCAACGCGCGGCGGGCAGCCAGACCGGCCAGCGGCAAGCCGGAGGCGATCCCCTTGGCCATCACCAGAATATCGGGAACGATGCCGGTGTGCTCGACGGCGAACCACTTCCCGGTGCGCCCGATCCCGGACTGGACTTCATCGGCAATGAGCATGATCCCGTGCGCATCGCACAGCTCGCGCAGCGCCGGCAGGAAATCGGGCGGCGGGACAACGTAGCCACCCTCCCCCAGGACGGGCTCGATCAAGATGGCAGCAGTCTCTTCCGGCGCAGTCTGCGACTTGAGCAGGTGCTTGAGTTCATTCAGACAGAAGCGCGAGGTCGAGTCCGCATCCCAACCGTAGTGGTAGGCGTAGGGGTAGGGTGCAACGAAGACACCACCCGCCAACGGTTGGTAGCCGGCACGGTAGATCGTCTTCGAAGTCGTCATCGCCATGGTGGCGTTGGTCCGCCCGTGGAACGACCCCTGGAAGACGATGATGTTCTGCCGGCGGGTGGCGTGCCGGGCCAGCTTGACCGCGCCTTCGATAACTTCGGCGCCGGAATTGGTGAAGAAGAAGCTGTCCAGCGGCGAGGGGACGATGCCCAGCAATTGCTCCGCCAGGCGAAGCATCGGTTGATGGATCACAAGGTTGGCCTGCCCGTGCAGCAGCAGGGCCGCCTGCTCCTGGATGGCTTTCACCACCTGCGGGTGAGCGTGCCCCGTACTGGTGACACCGATGCCGCAGGTGAAGTCCAGGTAGCGGCGGCCATCCAGGTCGTACAGGTAGGCGCCCTCGCCGCGCGCCACGTTGAGCGTCCAGCTCCGGCTCCAGACGGGAGAGAGATGACTTACCGCATCGGACGCCGTCACAGTATCCCTCCTGCACTATCTGCAGCGCCCGCCAGGTTAGGCCGGGCGCGGGAACGGGCTGGACTCGCCGCTATCCGGTTCGGCCCGCCCCGATGGCGGTGAAGGCCACAGGGTCACTCCCGCACCATCCCATGGTAGCACGCCGCACGCCCCAGTTGAAGGAGGTTCGGCCCGTACCTGCCCTGTTTTCGGTCCCGGTCTCCTGCTGCGCGTCCTCCGCCGGCCCACCCTGTGCAGGCGGAGCTACATCTCCTGTGGGATCTCCCGATCCGCCCGACGCAGGATCTCTTCAAGCTCCCCGGCCACGGACCCGGGCAGGGGATCGACCAGCGGTCCCTCGAGGATCTCGCCCACCCGCTCTCGCGCCATCGAGTAGATCGATGGCCGGCCGGCGTCGGCCCATGCCTGGTACGGACGGCGGTCCAGCAAGCCGGAGAGGTAGAACTCGCCGCCGCGCGGCGCGGCGCGTGTGCTGCGCCGGGTGAGGAAATGCCCGCCCGGGCCGACCTCGGCGATGTCGGCCAGCAGATCCTTTTCCACGTTCGTGTCGATACCCTGGCACAGCCGCCGGCAGACTCGGCCAAGCTCCTCGTCGACGATCATCTGCTCGAGCGCCAGCGCCTGGCTGCACTCAACCAGCCCGATACCGATCACCATGTCCGAGCCGGCCAGGAAGGGCGGCAGCATCGAGGTCATCTTCTCGAGGATCGCCTGCGGCCCGGGCTCCTTGGCATCTGCCGAGCATCCGGTGGAGGTGGAGGGGAGGTTGTAGTAGCGGCCCATGCAGGTCAGCGCACCCGCCTGCAAGCCGGTCTCGGCTCCGCCCGCCAGGAAGCCCCCCGAGCGGAAGTCGAGCACACCAATGGCATTGGCATAGACCATGCGTCGGCCGGGGTTGGCCAGTTGAAAGATCACGAAGGCCGAGAGCGCCTCGGCGTTGGCCAGACAGATGTTGGAGAACAGGCTGGCCGGCCCGGTGGTCCCCACCACCGGCATCGGCATCACCATCACCGGCAGGCCAAACTCCCCCAGCTCGAGGTAGGCATCGAGCATCTGGCCATCGTGCACCAGCGGCGCCACCGGGCAGTAGATCAGCGAGCTGATCGGATGATGGCGGATGGCCTCTTCGCTCCCCTGGATCGCCCTCAGACCCTCGATCAGGTAGGGAACTTGCTCCACCCGGTGCAGTTCATGCTCCCCGTGCTTTGCGCAGTAGCGCAGCATGGTGAAGAACTCGTGCAGCGGGCGGGACTGGGCGGGCGCATCGGAAGCACACGTCGGCGCCCACGCCATCACCCCCATGTCCAGGACCTGCAGAACTCGCATTGCATCCCGGATGTCGGCCGACGTTCCGTAGCGCCGTTCGCCCGTCTTGAAGTCGAGCGTGAAGGCTCCCGTTCCGTCCATGCCGAGGTTGGTTGACGCCGAAGGCAATGGATAGTTGAGCGCTGGATTGCGCGCTTCGAGCACGACCTCCGAGGGCGCCGTGCGCAGCGCCTGCTCCACGAGCTCGGCCGGCAGCTTGGCGATGCCGTCTTCTTCCGACACGCTCGCGCCGTGCGCTCGCAAGATCGCCGGCGCCCGCTCGCCATGGTAGCGCACGCCGACCTCGGAGAGGATGCGCAAACTGACCTGGTGGATGCGGTCTTGTTCTTCAGGTGACAGGGGCGCTGTCGAGAGCTTCATCAGACGCCTCGGATCTTGACCCAGGCCATTGCTGCGTCGGCTTGGTTGCACCTGCCTCGGTCCCACTCCCATCCCGGATTCTGCAGGGAAGATGCAGGAGTCGCGCGGCGCGCGTGTGAGCATGCCTGCATGTGCGGGAGCAGCGCGCGGTCACACTCCATCGCATGGAGGCTACCCAGAAGATCGGGCGCCAGCGGTAAGGTGCCTATCCTTTCACCTTGTACGGGCAACGAGTTCGTGGCACGCAGTCACACGTGCCGACCTTCATGCGTTGCGGCCAACCAGCCGACGTGCTTCGACAACGGCACGGATGGCATCCTCGGCGAAGCCATCGGCCTCGATCGTCTCGGCCCAGGTGCGGGTCACCGGCGCGCCGCCAACCATCACCTTCACCTGGGAACGAAGCCCGAGGTCATCCAACGCCTGAATCACCAGCCGCTGGTTGGACATTGTGGTGGACAGCAGGGCACTCACCCCAACGATGGCCGCCTTGACCTCACGTGCCTTGTGGGCAAAGCGCTCGGGCGGTACATCCACGCCCAGGTCATGCACCTGAAATCCGCTGGCTGAGAGCATGGTCCCGACCAGCATCTTACCGATGTCGTGGATGTCGCCTTTGACCGTGCCGAGGACGACGTCTCCTGCCGTCTCGCGCTGTTGGCCGCGGCTGGCCAGCTCGGGGTCGAGCACGGCCACGGCGGCCTTCATCGCTTCGCCCGCCAGCACCAGGTCCGGCAGGAAGGCTTGGCCGCAGCCGAACGCCTCGCCGACTTGCTGGATGCCGACGACGAAGCCCTTGTTGAT
>JBFYRF010000071.1:0-14838 GCA_041302385.1 Anaerolineales bacterium
TGGAGACGCCCAGGCCGACAACGTCGAAGCGCTTCATCGGCGGCGAGTGTAGCACAGCCATTGTGTGCGGAAGGGGCGAAACACCGTTCGGGCCGCGAGCGCCGGTCGGCCGGGCTTGGCGGCCCGAACGGTGTGCATGACGGCATGCTTCGCCCCTACTCCGGCGTGAAGGCAGTCGACTCGATCAGGGCGTCAGCGTCAGGTGATCGGCTGCGGAAGCTTCCACATCCACTCTGGCCCACAGCATCGGGTGCAGCTGGATATTGCGCCATAGGTCGATCATGTCGTCGTAGTGTGGATGGAAGGGATGCCCCGACTGCCCTGTGGTGTGCACCGAGACCGAGCGCGAGAGGTCGGCCAGGTCGATGATCTGGCGGTAGCTGGGGACGGTCTCGACATCAAAGGGATCCGCCAGATCGTAGCCGGTGTTGTTGAGCGTGGCGACAGTCCCGTCGACTTCGGCCGGGCCGCGATTGAAGATGCGTTCGATCGGGCCGATGCCGCTCTGCCCGAGGCTCTGATTCTCGAACGTCGCCCGGTGCAGGTCGCCCCAGCGCCAAGCGGTCGGGTCTTCGCCCTGGAGTTCGCTCAGTTCCTCGACGGCGTCGGCCAGCGCCAGCAACAGGATCGCGTCTCGGTCTTCCACCTCCGGGGTGCGCCGGTCATCAAACCAACCGGAGGTCGGGTCTTCGAGCAGGTTGAGCAGCGCCACTATGCTCTGGCCGACAGCCTTCTCGTAGAGCTTCTCGCCCATCTCGTCCTGAAACACCTTCTGTGCCAGCTGCAGGCGGAAGATTTCGAACAGTGCAGCGGGGCTGCTGTCGCGAGTGGCCCGTCCATCCCAGGCGCGCAGCAGCCCGATTGCCTGCAACAGGGTTGGATCCTCGGGGTTCAGCGCCAGCACGTATGGCAGAACCTGCCTCGTCCAGGTCGACTCGCTATCGCCCTGCAGCAACTGGATCTCGTCACGCGTCAGGCTGCTGTCGTTCGCCAGCGCCTCGTCCAGACGCAGGGCGCGGAAGCCAGGATCCCAGTCCCTGGTCAGCAGGTACGGGTAGCCCTCGCCGACCACGGCGTTATTGGCCGTGCTGATGTACCCCTTCTCCGGGTTGAAGGAAGTGGGCAGCGACTCGAAGGGGATGAAGCCGGTCCATTCATGGTCGCCGGTCCAGCCCGGCACGGGCAGCGTGCCATCGCCGGCGGCGCGCTGGGGGATGCGTCCAGGTGACTGGTAGCCGATGTTGCCGTCGATGTCGGCGTAGACGAAGTTCTGGCTGGGGACATCCCAATAGCGCAGCGCCTCGCGGAACTCATCCCAGTTTCCCGCTCGGTCAATGCGCAGCACACTCGACACCAGGCTGCCGGGCTGAAGCGCTGTCCACGAGAGGGCCAGCGGCTGCCAGCCGTAGTACCAATCGTCCTCCGGTCCGCCGAGGACGTCGTTGATGATCGGGCCGTGGCGCGTCTGGCGCACCAGGATGGTCAACGGCTCGTCCTCGCCGGCCACGGCGATCTCCTCGGAGATCAACTGCATGTCTTGCCAGGTGCCCTGGTACTCGTACTGCATCGGATTGTCGGGGTTTACGCGTTCGATGAACAGATCCTGGACATCCGGGCCGAGGTTGGTCACACCCCAGGCAATGCGTGCATTGTGGCCGATGACCACTCCCGGAACCCCGGCGAAGGAGGCGCCCACCAGATCGTAGCGGCAGGCCGGGCCCGGCTCGTTGCAGTGCAGGCCGATCTCGTACCAGATGGACGGCATCTGGATACCAAGATGGGGATCGTTGGCCAGATAGGGCATGCCGGTGTCGGTTCGACTGCCGGCGACCACCCAGCTGTTGCTGCCGATCTCCGGGCCACCCCCGAGGGCCAGCGGTCGGGAGGCCTGTTCTGGGATGGCGGCCAGGCTCGCTGGGTGCGGTGCTTGACCGACGATCACCGGGTAGTCGGCAGGGTAGTCAGGATAGAAGACGCCAAGAGCATTGCTGCCAAGCGCCGCGGCCAGATGCGAGCGCAGCAGTTCGTCATCCAGGTTGCCGCCCAGGTCCCAGGCCATCACCTTGGCCCAGGTCAGCGTATGGAGCGGCGTCCACGGATCAGGCTCGAAGGAGACTCCCGTCAGCCCAAGCAGGACAAATTCCAGGCCGAGCTTGCCGCGGTGGGTGGAGACATAGGCGTTGACCCCGTCGGCGTAGGCCTGCAGGGCATCGCGCTCCTCACCGGAGAGCGCTTCGAGTTCCTGGGCTGCGACGCGATGCCAGCCGAGGGTGCGGATGAAGCGGTCACTGTCGAGGGCGGAGCGGCCGAGGACCTCGGCCAGCCGGCCGGCGCCGACGCGCCGCCAGAACTCCATCTGCCAGAACCGATCCTGCGAGTGAATGAACCCCTGGGCAAAGAACAGGTCGTGCTCGTTGGCGGCATAGATGTGGGGGATTCCCAGCGAATCGCGGTAGACCTCGACCGGTTGCTGCAGGCCGGGCGCGGGCAGCGTGCCGCTGGTCGTCGGGAATTGCTGCCGGGCGGTCACATAACCCCCAATCAGCAGGCCGACCGCGAGCGCCAGCACAATGATGACCAGGACAAGGATGACCTTGGCTGTGCGTGACATTGTCCCCTCCGAGCGTGAGATGGGTTGTAGCATGCCGGAGGAGCGAAGTCAACACGCACAAGCTGCGGGAACTTGACCTGGGAGGCGAGAGGACTCGGATTCGGAACCGGTGGAGCGGATCCCCCGCCTGCAATTGGCATCCCGAGGGCCAAGCAGATCCCTCGCTGCCCCTCCGCTGCGCTGCGGGCGCTCGGGATGACACAAACCCCATGTCACCGCCGCGGAGCGGGCACTCGGGATGACACCAATCCCATGTCACCGTGGCGGGGCGGGCGCTCGGGATGACACAAACCCCATGTCTCCGCCGCAGGGCGGGCGCTCGGTATGGCATCTCTGTGTGGTTGTCATCCCGAGGCTGGACTTCGGCCGAGGCATCTGCCGGTGAATCAGACGACGGGCAGCAGACAGACTGAGGCCCTTGCCCTGTGAAGCGTTGTGCAGAAGTCCGTATTTCGAGCGGCCGAGGTATAATTCCACCTCAGCTGTAGCCTCCCCGAGTCTCGCACAAAGAGTTGACATAAGAGATGGAAATCGGCACTGTCCGACAGGTCGATATCGACGAGCAGATGCGTGGGGCGTACCTTGACTACGCCATGAGCGTGATCGTGGCGCGCGCCTTGCCGGACGCCCGGGACGGCCTCAAGCCGGTTCACCGCCGCATCCTGTACGCCATGCACGACATGGGCATCCGCTCCAACACGCCCCACCGCAAGTCGGCCCGCATCGTGGGCGAGGTGCTCGGCAAGTACCACCCCCATGGTGACGTGGCGGTGTACGACACCATGGCCCGCCTGGCGCAGGACTTCTCGATGCGCTACCTGCTGATCGACGGCCAGGGCAATTTCGGCTCGATCGACGGCGACCCGCCGGCGGCGATGCGGTACACCGAGGCCCGCCTCAATCGCCAGGCGGAGGAACTGCTGCTCGATATCGACAAAGAAACAGTCGATTTCGTCGACAATTTCGACGCCTCCCTGCAGGAGCCGACGGTGCTGCCCGCCCGTCTGCCCAATCTACTGCTCAACGGCACCACGGGCATCGCCGTCGGAATGGCCACCAACATCCCGCCGCACAACCTGCGCGAGCTGGCCAGCGCCATTCGCTTCCTGGTCGATGAATACGAGCGGATGGACGAGATCGGCGTCGAAGACCTGATGCGGCATGTGCCCGGGCCGGACTTTCCCACCGGTGGCACGATCATCGGCATCGAGGGCATCAAGCAGGCCTACAGCACCGGCAAGGGGCGCCTGGTCTTGCGAGCCACAGCCCACATCGAGGAGATGTCGGGCGGCCGCCACCGGATCGTGATCACCGAAATCCCCTACCAGATCAACAAGACCGGGCTGATCGAACGGATTGCCGAGCTGGCGCGCGATGGCAGGCTCGACGACATCTCGGATCTGCGGGATGAGTCCGATCGGCGTGGCATGAGCCTGATCGTCGAGCTGCGTCGCGGCGCGCAGCCGAAGAAGGTCCTGAACAAGCTCTTCAAGTACACCCCGCTGCAGACGACCTACGGCGTGCAGATGCTGGCCCTGGTCGACGGCGAGCCGCGGGTGCTTTCGCTCAAGCGCGCCCTGCAGGTCTACATCGAGCACCGCCGGGCGGTGATCACCCGCCGCTCGCAGTTTGAACTTAAGAAGGCTCAGGCCCGGGCCCACATCCTGGATGGCCTGCTGATCGCCCTGGCCAACATCGATGCCGTGATCGAGACCATCCGCAAGTCGAAGGACAGCGAAGCCGCCAAGGCCCGCCTGATGGAGCGCTTCTCGCTCAGCGAGATCCAGGCGGTGGCCATCCTCGACATGCAGCTGCGCCGGCTGGCAGCGCTCGAGCGCGAGAAGATCGAGACGGAACACAAAGAGGTGCTCAAGCGCATCGCCCAGCTGGAGGACCTGCTGGCGCATCCCAAGAAGCTACTGGCGGTGATCCGGGATGACCTGAGCCAGGTGGAGCAAGCCTACGGCGACGATCGCCGTTCGAAGATCGCCATCGATGCGACCGAAGAGCTGCGCGAGGAGGATCTGGTGGCCGACGAGGCGGTGCTGGTCAGCATCACCGAGCGCGGCTACGTCAAGCGGGTGGCGGCCACGGCCTATCGACGCCAGGGACGCGGCGGGCGCGGCGTGATGGGCCACTCGATGCGCGGCGAAGACGAAGTGATGATGCTCTTCCCGGCGCGCTCGCTCGACACCGTCCTGTTCTTCTCGGACCGCGGCAAGGTGTACTCGGAGAAGGCCTACCAGATCCCCGACGCCGGCCGCACCGACCGCGGCGTGTCGATGGTCAACATCCTGGCGGTCGAAGCGGATGAGACGGTCACCGCCACGGTGACCGTGCCCAACTTCGAAAGCGCCAACTACTGCAGCATGGTCACGCGTAAGGGCAAGATCAAGCGCGTGAAACTCTCCGAGTTCGCCGCCGTGCGACCGTCGGGGTTGATCGCCATCTCGCTCGACAAGGGCGACGAACTGGGCTGGGTCAAGCTGACCACCGGCAAGCAGGAGATCATCCTCGTCACCCAGGCCGGCCAGGCGCTGCGCTTCCACGAGAAGCTGGTGCGCCCGATGGGGCGCACGGCCGGCGGCATGCGCGCCATTGCCCTGCGCGCCAAGGACCAGGTGGCCAGCATGGACGTGGTCGAGGCCAAGGGCGACCTGTTGGTCGTGACCAAGAAGGGCTATGGCAAGCGCACGCCGCTCAAGGAGTACACCCCCAAGGGACGAGCGACGAGCGGCGTGCTGACGCTGAGCAAAGAGAAGATGGATCTCACCGGGCGGATCGCCGCGGCACGTGTAGTGCATGCCGAAGACGACCTGACCATCATCTCCAGCGGAGGGATCATGCTGCGCACCAAGGTCGGCCAGGTCAAGCAGGCCGGTCGGGCGACGATGGGCGTGCGCGTGGTTGATCTGAAGGACAAGGACGAGGTGGCTTCGGTGGCCATCATCTCGGCCAAGGACCTCGAGGCGGCCGGAGTTGAGCAGAACGGGACGGGCGGCTGAACCAGGGGCACCCGCCCGGGCCGCACCGACTCTCCGCCGGGGGGAACACCCCGGCACCCTCTGGGTGGGGAAGCGACCCCCAGGCAGTCCTTCCCCCGTCGTGGCCGTCCCGCCCGTTTGTGACAACCGTCACTAGGCGAGGGTGACATCCTTCTCTGCACTTCGCCGCACGGGCAGACGATAATCTCCTCCGATCGTTGATATTCGCTTATGCGGATGAAAGCCCATTCCTGAACGCGGTTGGGCGCCTGCTCGTGCTGGCCCCTTCCGCCCGCGAAGTCCCACCTCAAGGGAGACAAGCGCATGCGACGTCGCTACGTGTGGATCCTGGGCCTCGCCGTCACCCTGGCGCTGATCCTCATCCCCATTGCCATCCTCTTCCCAAAGGCCGATCCGCCGCGCGACAACCCGACGGCCGCCCTGCCTGTGCGCAAGCCGGCGACCGACCATCAGCCGCTCCTGCCCGGTCCCTATGCCTCCGGTGAAGAGGTCACGCGCGTCTGCCTCGATTGTCACGCCGAGGAAGCCGACGAGGTGATGCAGAGCGTTCATTGGACCTGGGAGAGCAAGCCCTACCAAATCCCAGGCCACGACGAGCCGGTCACGATCGGCAAGAAGAACAGCCTGAACAACTTCTGCATCGGGATCCAGTCCAACTGGGCCGGGTGCACTTCCTGCCACGCCGGCTACGGCTGGGAAGACGCCGACTTCGACTTCGGCGACAGCGAGAAGGTCGATTGCCTGGTGTGCCACGACAACACCGGCACCTACCTGAAGGGCGATGCCGGCCTCCCGGTGGAAGGCGTTGACCTGGCGTATGTGGCGCAGAGCGTCAGCTGGCCGACGCGTGAGAACTGCGGTTCCTGTCACTTTGCCGGCGGCGGCGGCAACGCCGTCAAGCATGGCGACCTCGATCAGCACCTGATCTACCCAACCGAGGACCTGGATGTGCACATGGGCGGCCAGGACATGCTGTGCACCGATTGCCATCAGACCGAGGACCATCAGGTCCGGGGCCGGGCGATCTCCGTCAGCTTTGACCAGGAGAATCAGGCGCTGTGCACGGATTGCCACAGCCAGGCGCCGCATGAGGACGACCGCATCAACACGCACCTGGCCAGCGTTGCCTGCCAAACCTGCCACGTCCCGGCTGGCGGTACCGGCGATCCGACCAAGATGACTTGGGATTGGTCGACGGCCGGACAAGATCGGCCGGAGGACGAGCACGAGTACCTCAAGATCAAGGGCTCGTTCTTCTATGAAGGCGACTTCACGCCGGAGTACTTCTGGTACAACGGGATCTCCGATCGGTACATCCTGGGGGATACCTTCGATCCAAGCCAACCCCTCAACATGAACCCGCTGGCCGGGGACATCGACGACCCCGACGCCCGCATCTTTCCCTTCAAGGTGCACCGGGCGAAGCAGCCGTACGATACGGTCTACAACTACCTGCTCCAGCCGAAGACATTCGGCGAAGGCGGATTCTGGACGGAGTTCGACTGGGACCAGGCCTTGCGCCTCGGCTCCGAGGCGGTCGGGTTGCCCTACAGCGGGGAGTATGGATTCGCGGCCACCGAAATGTACTGGCCGCTGACCCACACCGTCGCCCCGGCTGGCCAGGCGCTGTTGTGCGCCGACTGCCATTCACCAGACGGCCGGCTCGACTGGCAGGCGCTGGGTTACCCGGGGGATCCGATGGAGTGGGGCGTGCGCAGCCCGGCTGCTCCGGGTGAGACTGCGCAGGTGACGCCATGATCTTCCGCGGCCGCCTTCTGCATCCGGTCTTCGGCGTGCTCGTCTTTGCCGGGCTGCTGCTGCTCGTTGGCGGCTTCCAGGCCCTGGACGCCGCTGCCGCGCTGGCCGTCAAGCCCACCCAGCAGGCCTCTCCCCTGCATCCGGATCTCTTCCTGCTCGACGAGGACGGCGTGAACGTTCTGGAGAGCGGAAAGCCTGTCTCCACGATGCAGACGTGTGGCACGTGCCACGACACCGAGTTCATCGCCCGCCACTCCGGCCATTCGCAGGCCGGCCTGGACACCCTGGCTCCAGCCGGCGAAACCTCGACCGGGCGCCCGTGGGATTCCAGCGAGGGCATCTTCGGCAAGTGGGATCCGATGGTCTATCGCGTGCTGTCCGAGAGCGGCGGCGCGGAGCTCGACCTGGGCACGGCCGGCTGGATCCAGACGGTCGGCGCCCGCCACGTGGGAGGTGGGCCGGCTGCGGTCAGCCGCGACGGCACCCCCTTGAAGGATCTCCCGGTTCGCGCTGACGACCCCGAGACCAGCTGGCTCGATCCCGAGAGCGGCCAGGTGCGCGCCTGGGACTGGGACCAATCCGGCGTCGTCGAGATGAACTGCTTCCTGTGCCACATTGCCGAGCCCGACAACGCTACCCGCATCGAGGCCTTGCAGCAAGGCGCCTTCGGCTGGGCCAACACGGCCACGCTGCTGGCGACCGGCCTGGTCGAACGCCGTGGCGACAGCTATCAATGGAATGCCTCGGCGTTTTCCCCGGACGGAACCGTCCCTGCCGGGCAGTTGGGGATCCAGGACCCGGTCAACGAGAACTGCGGAGCCTGTCACGGCCTGGTGCACGACCAGGGGGATGACCCGATCGTGGCGATCAGCTGTGATCCGTCGGTCCGCCGCACGGTGACCACCGGGCAAATCATCGGCCCCGAACGGCTGTCTGACTCGGGCATGAACCTGGTCGGCAAGGAAGACCTGATCCGTCCGTGGGATGTCCACGCCGAGCGCCGGGTGGAGTGCACCGACTGTCACTACTCGCTCAACAACCCGGTGTATTTTCAGGAGGCGGAGAGCGCTCGGCCGGAACACCTGACCTTCGACCCGCGGCGTCTCGAGCTGGGCGAGTACCTGGTTCAGCCGCTGCACGATCTGGCGCGCGGCCCGAGCCTCACCGATGCGGTGACGCCGGAACAGGCCGGCTCCATGCGCCGCTGCGACTCCTGCCACAGCGTTGAGTCCACCCACGACTGGCTGCCCTACAAGGACCGCCACCTGGCGGCCTTAAGCTGTGAGACCTGCCACGTGCCGGACATGTACTCGAATGCCGCCCGGCAGGTCGACTGGACCGTGCTTCGCCCAGATAGCTTCGCGCGAGGTACCTGCCGCGGCACCGGCACCACCGTCGGCGGGCAGCCGGTGATCACCGGCTTCCAGCCGGCGTGGATGCCGCGCCAGGAACCGGACGGCACGGCGCCGCTGACCCCGCATAACCTGGTGACGACCTGGTTCTGGGTCGCAGGCGATCCAGCTCAGCCAGTCCGGCTGACCGAGTTGGAGGCCGCCTGGTTCGAAGGTGACGAGTATGCCCCGGAAGTCATCGCCGCCATGGACGTCAACGGCGATGGGGAGTTGGCGGAGGAAGAACTGCAGCTGGATACGCCGGAGAAGGTGGAGCTGATCGCCAGCCGCCTGACAGCAGCCGGCGTGGAGGCCCCGCGCATCCTCGGTGAGATCCAGCCTTACAGCATCCATCATACGATCGCTACCGATGAGTGGGCGATCCAGGACTGCCAGGTCTGCCACGGCGACCAATCACGCGTCACCCAGTCCTTCGACCTGGCGGCGTATGTGCCTCCCGGCGCCGAGGCGGCCTTCGTCGGCGGCTCGACCGCCATCGCCTCGGGCGAGATCGTGGCCTCTGCCGACGGCGGATTGGTCTACCGGCCCGATATCGGCTCCCAGCAACTGTACATCCTTGGACACAACCGCGTCGAGTGGGTCGACTGGCTGGGCGGGATGCTCTTCGTCGGCGTGCTGATCGGGATTGTGATCCATGGGGGCCTGCGCGTGCTGTCGGCGATGCGCCAGCGCGGGGCCGCCCACGAACCGGCCACCGAGCCGGTGCGCATGTACGGCGTCTACGAGCGCCTGTGGCACTGGCTGCAGACCTTCACCATCGTGGCGCTGCTCTTCACCGGACTGGTGATCCATCGCCCCGACGTCTTCGGCATGTTCAGCTTCCGCGGCGTCGTCCTGGTGCACAACATCCTGGCGGCGATCCTGGTGGTGAACGCCGGCCTGTCGCTCTTCTATCACGTCACAAGCGGGGAGATCCGCCAGTTCATTCCGCGCCCGGTCGGGTTCTTTGACCAGGCCATCCTGCAAGCCAAGTACTACCTGAAGGGGATCTTCCATAGCGAACCGCATCCGTTTGAAAAGACACCCGGCAAGAAGCTCAATCCGCTGCAGCAGGTGACGTATTTTGGAATCCTCAATGTGCTGCTGCCGCTGATGATCCTGACCGGCATCCTGATGTGGGGTGCAGAGCGCTGGCCGCAGTTCTCGGCCCTGATCGGCGGGCTGACCGTGCTGGGCCCGGTGCATTCGGGCGTCGCCTGGATGCTGGCCGCCTTCATCGTTGGCCACGTCTATCTCACCACGACGGGGCCCAAGCCCTTGAGCAGTCTGCAAGGGATGATGTTCGGCACGGAGGAAGTCGAGAAGGGTCATCTGGAGACCCAGGGAGGGGAGGCATGACCGCAAGCTCCGAGATCGGGACGGCCCCAAAGCGGGGAGTGCTGCACGTGCTCACCGGCCGGCCGGAAAGGCCCTACGCCAATCCATACACGGCCGGTGCGCTGCTGGGGATTGTCCTGTTCCTATCGTTCTTCATCACCGGCAACGGCCTGGGCGCCTCCGGCGGGCTGAACCGGATGATCGTCTTCGTCGAAGACCTGATCGTGCCAGCCCACATCGACCGCACGCCCTACCTGATTGAAATGGCGGGTGGGGTGCGCAACGCCCTTGATAGCTGGGTGGTGTTCGTCGCCTTCGGGGCACTGGTCGGGGGCTTTGCCTCCGGTTGGTTCAACGGCCGGCTGAAGGCGGAGACCAAGAAGGGCCCGCGCATTTCGGTGCGCACGCGCTGGGCGACGGCCTTCATCGGCGGAGCGATCATGGGCTATGGCGCCCGCTTCGCCCGCGGCTGCACCTCGGGCCAGGCCCTCTCCGGTGGGGCGACACTGTCGGTCGGCAGCTGGGCGCTGATGATGTGCATCTTTGCCAGCGCCTACGCCCTGGCGTACTTCGTACGCCGGTTGTGGACGTAGGGAGGTCAGCATGCCGCCGTTTCCGCTACATCTCGAATCGCTCGTCGGCCAGTACGGCAGCTACCTGGTCTTTCTGCTGATCGGCTTCTTCTTCGGTTACATGTTGGAGATCGCCGGCTTTGGCAACTCGCAGAAGCTGGCCAACCAGTTCTACTTGAAAGACATGACCGTGCTCAAGGTGATGTTCACGGCGATCGTGGTAGCCATGGTGCTGATCTTCGGCGCCAGCGCCCTCGGTCTGCTCGACGTCAACCTGATCTGGGTCAACCCGACCTACCTGATCCCGGGGATCGTCGGCGGGCTGATCATGGGTGTCGGCTTCATCGTCGGCGGGTTCTGCCCCGGCACCTCGGTGGTGGCGCTGGCCACCTGGAAGATCGATGGGCTGTTCTACGTCCTGGGCACGCTGTTTGGCATCCTGCTGTTTGGCGAGACCGTCGACAACTTCAGTGTGTTCTGGAACTCCACCTACATGGGTCGGCTGATGCTGCCTGAATGGCTGGGCGTGGACACCGGCGTGGTGGTGGTGGGCGTGGTGCTGATGGCCATCGGTATGTTCGTCGGCGCCGAGCAGCTGGAGCGCATCTTCGGCAACAAGGACCTCAAGGCCGAGCCGAAGCGTCGGTTCCTCGGCGCCGGCGCGCTGGTCGGGCTGGCGGTGGTCGTGATGCTCATCGGTCAGCCGACGACCGCGGATCGCTGGCAGGCTGTGTCGAGCGTCAAGGAAGCGGCGCTGGCAGAGCGGCAGGTGCAGATCGAACCCGGAGAACTGCTCAACTTGCTGCATGATCACGAACTGAAGCCAATCCTGCTCGACGTGCGCGCCGAAGCCGACTACAACCTGTTCCACCTGGAACGGGCAATGCACATGACGCCGGAAATGCTGCCCGAACGGTTGGAGGAGTTCCAGCTCGAGGGCCCGACCACCGTGTTCGTGGTGATGAGCAATGACGAGCAGGCGGCGACGGACGTGTGGAAGACGTTGGTGGCCGAGAGTGTGCCCAATGTCTACATCCTGTCGGGAGGCGTCAACGGCTGGCTCGATACCTTCGCCAGGGAGGATGCGCGCATCCAGCCGGCGGCGCAGAAGGCGCCGGACTCGCTGCGCTTTGCATTCGCCGCGGCGCTAGGCTCCAACTTTCCGGCGGCGGCCCCGGACCCCGGGGAGCATGAGCTGGAGTATCCGACGAAGATCAAGCTCGAGCTGAAGCGTGGCCCGACCGGCGGGGGTTGCGGGTAGGCCTGGCCACACTGAAACTGATCCCTTCGCCTCTCGCGAGCGACCCGCCGGGTCACGGTGTGAACCGAGACCGGCGGGTCGTTGCGTTCGGATACGGGCCCATGTCGGTGGCGCGTGGGGAGGGGCTTCTTGCTGGAGAGGGAACGCTCAACCTGCCTGCAATCGGCCGCCCTGCCAGGCGGCGTGCTTGACCTCTGCGCTCTCGGACAGCAGGCGCGGCAGCCACGCGGATAGGCGGGTTGGATCGCCGGTGGTATACAGGTGGGGCGGGCTGGGCTGACCCTGGGTGGAAGTCAGGCGGTGCTCGGCAAGCAGCCGGGCCGCCTGGCGGGCAATTGCCGGCGAAGGGTCAATCACTTGAATGCCCGGTCCCGCCAGCTCCTCAATCAGCGGGATCACGAACGGGTAATGGGTGCAGCCGAGCACCAGGGTGTCGACCCCGCGCGCCAGCAGCGGATCCAGTCCGGCCCGCACGATCGCCCGGGTGGCCTCCCCGTCAAAATCCCCGGCCTCGATGCGCTCGACCAGGCCGGGCAGAGTCTGGGGGATCACCTGGACGCCGCCGGCGAAGCGCTCGACGACCGAAGCGAACAGCTCGCCCTGGAAGGTGGCGGGTGTGGCCAGCACCCCCACGACCTTGCTGCGCGTGGTCGCCGCTGCGGGCTTGACCGCAGGTTCCATCCCGACGAAGGGCACGGCGGGGAAAGTGCGGCGCAGGTGCTGCAACGCGGCGGCGGAGGCGGTGTTGCAGGCGACAATGATCAACTTGGCGCCGCGGTCGAGCAGGAAACGGGTGATGCCCTCAGAGAAGGCCTGGACCTGCTCAAGCGGTCTGGGGCCGTAGGGAACATGCACCTGATCGGCGAGGTAGATGATGGATTCATTCGGCAGGGCCAGGCGGACCTGACGCAACACCGAGAGTCCGCCGAGGCCCGAATCAAACACGCCGATGGGAGAGTCGCTCATGGCTGTCGATCTTGGATCCGGATCTGTGGCTGGCTAATCCGGCGTGCCTCGGGCTGCGGCGATCAGGCCGCTGAAGAGGGCTGCCGAGCGATCGTCTGCCGGCAGCCGCTCAGGGTGCCATTGTACTCCCAGGTAGTAGGCATGGCCGGGCAGCTCCGCGCCTTCGATCACGCCATCCGGGGCAAATGCGGTCATTCGCAGGCCCGCCCCAGGCAGGTCGATTGCCTGGTGATGGGCGCTGTTGACCTGCAGCAGGGTTGCCTTCAAACAGCCTGCCAGCGCGCTGCCCTCGGTGATGCTGATTGCATGGACCGGCTGCACGGAGGGCTGGTCATCGGCATCGTGCCGGATTGGGCCGGGTCGCTGGCTGGGCAAGTCCTGAAACAGCGTGCCGCCCGCCGCGACGTTGATCACCTGTAGTCCGCGACAGATCGCCAGCAGCGGCTTCCCCTCGTCTGCTGCCCAGCGGGCAAGCTGCAGTTCGGTCTCGTCTCGGGCGCTATCCAGGCTGTGCAGGCCAGCGATGGGCGTCTGGCTATAGAGCTGAGGCGCAACATCGCCGCCGCCGGTCAACAGCAGTCCATCCAGGCGTTGGTACAGGGCGCGTAGGGTGGCAGGGTCGAGGCCGAAGGGCAGAAGCAAGGGCAGGCCGCCGGCGCGTTCGACCGCTCGCACGTACGCCTGGATGCGGTCGGCGAGGGGACCGGAGGACTTGCTCGTCGGCAGGGTTGTGGTCAGGCCGATCAGGGGTGAGCAGGGCATCGCGCCTCTCTCACCCGGAACGACACGCGGGTTCGGAGATTGCCCGAACCCGGCCATGTCGAACTTGGTCTGCTGCGCGGTGCGGCTCCGACACGCTGTCCGCCGCGCCTGGCGCTAGGCCTTGCGCTTCTCGGTCAGCCGGGCGCGCTTGCCCGTGCGCCCGCGCAGGTAGTACAGCTGTGCCCGGCGCACGCGCGCCTGGCGCTGGACCTCGATCTTCTCGATGCGCGGCGAGCGGAGTAGAAAGGTTCGCTCGACGCCGATGCCGTGCGAGGCGGTGCGGCGCACGGTGAAGTTGGCGTTGTTGCCCCCGTTGCGCAGGCGAATCACCGTGCCGCGGAACTCCTGGATGCGCTCGCGGTCGCCTTCCTTGATCCGGACATGCACGTTAACCGTGTCGCCAGGGTTGAGCTGGGGGATGTTGGGATTGGCCGCAGCTTCCACGGCTCTCAATGTCTCCTGCATGATGACCCATCCTTGCCTGAGGGCAAACGACCGCCGCCCCACGCTTCCGGGCGGCGTAGGCAGGCATTTTACCATGGTCGGGGCAACCATGTCCATGCCAGGTGGGCTTCGGGCAGGTGGGGATGGCCTGCGGGCGGGGTGCCCCGCCGGCGAGGAACCGCCAAGGCGTGGGGCTGCCCAGGTTGCCTTCTTGCCCAGCCCCAGAACGACGCCGCCGCCCGTCAGGGGCAGCGATCCGGCACACTGGGGCTCCGCTCCGTAAGGGGTGTGAGATTCGGGGCTCGGGATCCGTACTCGGGGGTTCATGACCCGCACCCCAGCCCCGACCTACGTCCATGAGCGAGAATACCTGCCGCGACGGCCAGCCCCGGCCCCCTGCATGGGGGAGAGGTGGGTTGGGGCGCTCGACAGGCGCCGGCCTCCACGACCTCTCCTGCCCGCGACAGAAGCACAGCTGCGACCGGGTGGCGACCCCCGGGGCGATGTTGCCCGAACGAAGGCCTCTGGCTCGATCCCCTACCGAATCGGCGGCGAAGTCGGTGTCCATCTGTTTGTTGAAGGTCCGTGGCGCGAGGCAGTGCACCGCGGAGGAACCGCCGCTAAGGGTCTTGCCGGTAGGCGATGTACAGGTCTGCCTCGATCAGCCTCCCGTCCTGGAAAAAGTGGTGCACAAACACCAGATTCCCGGCGGGGTCCAGCGTGGGCTCCC
>JBFYRF010000088.1:0-2543 GCA_041302385.1 Anaerolineales bacterium
CCGACTTGATGAAGGCCGAGATCGTGTCGTAGTGGGCGTCGCCGTCTTTGTCGTACAGCACGGCGCGGCGCTGGATCGAATCCTGGGCGATCTCCAGGCTGAGGCGGAGCGGGCCGTCGGGCTGCTGCGGCGAGCTCTCGACCGCCAGCTCGAGCGCATTCAAGGCGTTGCGCGCGTCGCCGCCGGCAACGTTGACCAGGTGCGCCAGGGCCGCATCTTCCACCTCAACCCGGCGGGCGCCGTAGCCGCGCTCCGGGTTGGACAGGGCGGCCAGCAGGATCCTGCGAATCTCGTCGTCTGACAGCGGACGCAGCTGGAAGACCCTCGAACGGGAGACCAGGGCGCCGATCACCTCGAAGTAGGGGTTCTCGGTGCTGGCTCCGATCAAGGTGATCGTGCCGTTCTCGACGTGCGGCAGCAGTGCATCCTGCTGCGCCTTGTTCCAGCGATGCACCTCGTCGACAAACAGGATGGTGCGATGGTTGTACAGGCGCCGGCGTTCCTGCGCCGCATGGATGATCTGGCGCAATTCGTCCTTGCCGGCGAGCACGGCGGAGATCGTCTCGAAGTGGGCATGCGTGGATTGGGCGATCACCATCGCCAGCGTGGTCTTGCCCGAGCCGGGAGGTCCCCACAGCAGGATCGAAGAGAACAACCGGTCGGACTCGATCGCCCGCCGCAGCAAGCGCCCGGGGCCGACGATGTGTTCCTGGCCGACGAACTCGTCGAGGGTCAGCGGACGCATGCGCGCCGCCAGCGGCGATTCGTGCTTCATGCGTTGGCGGAGCGCATGGTCAAACAGGTCCATCGAGGGCAGTATATCACCCGGAGTTGCAGGACGGTCGCATGCGCCGCCTCAGTCGGCGCTCTGCGCGGCGATCCCCGGCTGGGGGATCCGGGGGCTCAGCCGCGAGCGATGCACCATCAGGATCCCGATCAACACCGCCGTGCCCCCCACGATCTGAGTGAGCGAGAGCGGCTCGGCCAGCAAGGGGATGGCGAGCAGCGCGGTCACGACGGGCTGGCCCACCATCGTCGGAGAGACGACCGAAGCCGGCAGGTGGCCGAGGGCGTAGCCGACGGCCAGGTAGCCGAACGCCTGGGTGATCAGCGCCAGGGCCACGAACCACAGGTAGGTCGCCGGCGGGTAGCCGGTGAGGGGAAGGCCGAGGAGCAGGCTGATGGCCAGCAGGCTGGCGGAGGAGGCCAGTCCCGCCACCCAGACATAGGCCGCCGAACGCAGGTAGCGGCGGCCGAACTGGGTGAGCAGGTAGTAGCCGGCGTAGAAGAAGCTGGCCAGGATCGCCAGCAGGTCCCCCAAGCCGAGCCCGGTGTGCGAGGAGAGATCGGCGCCGGCGACCGCGGCTGCGCCGAGCAGGGTGAGCGCCAGCCCGCCCCAGAACAGCGGACGCAGGCGTTCGCCGAGGGCGGCCCAGGCGACCAGGGCGACCCACAAGGGGGCGGTGTTGGCGAACAGCGTGGCGTTGGCCGCTGAGGTCAGGCCGACGGCGGTGTTCCACAACGCCAGATCGACCGAGAGCGAGAGCCCACCCAGCAGTGCCAGGAGCACTCCTGTGCGCGGCCATACGCGTCGAGTTGCGGGCGGTCGCCGCAGGGCGAGCGGTGTCAGCACAAGGGTGGCCAGCGCCATGCGATACAGCCCGGTGACTGGGCCGGGAGCGGCCGCCCAGCGCACGAAGAGCGCCGAGCACCCCAGCGCCAGTACTCCCAAGACGATGGCGACATAGGCGAGCTTGGCAGAGGGGATGGGGGGCTGGCGAATGGCTGTGTCCTGGCGCCTGGATCGGAGCTCCGACCCCGCAAGCCGGCCGGGGTCGAACCCCAGCCGCAGGGGACGGCATGCTGGAGAACCGGCGCTTGCGCCGATTCGACGGGCGATTGTAGCATGCGGTTCCTGCTGCGCCGGGCTCTCAGCCAGTGCTTAGCTTGGCCAACCCATGCCTGTGATAAGATGGCCCGGGCAACTTGGATGCAGGACCGCATGGATCGGAAATCATCGCCAAGGTTGCTGCTGGCCTCAGCCTCCCCCCGCAGATCGGAACTTCTCGCCCTGACTGGCTGGCACTTCGAAGTCTTTGCGACGGATGTGGACGAGCAGGCCCGGCTGGGGGAAGCGGCGGCGGACCAGGCGGTTCGTCTGGCGGAGGAGAAGGCGCGGGTGGCCGGCCGAGGCGGGCAGCACGGACGGCTGATCGTGGCAGCCGATACGTTGGTCGCGCTGGGGACGCAGGTTCTTGGCAAACCCTTGGATGAGGCAGATGCTCGCCGGATGCTGCGCCAGCTGCGCGGCAGGACACACGGCGTGGTGACGGGAGTGGCGGTGTTGCCTGCGGATAGACGCCAGGTCTCGCTGCAGAAGTGCGAGTCACGGGTGCGGATGCGCGAGTACACCGAGGCCGACATCGAGCGCTATCTGGCGTCGGGATCCGCGTTGGACAAAGCCGGCGCCTATGGGATCCAGGACACAGGCTTCGCCCCGGTGGATCGGGAAGCCTTCGGCGATTGCCTGGCGAATGTCATGG
>JBFYRF010000106.1:0-8210 GCA_041302385.1 Anaerolineales bacterium
TCCCGTGGGTCCTCCGGGGATCGGACGCAGACCCAGACGCCCCAACGGCCGGCATGCTAGCACAGCCGTAGGGGGGCGTCAAGCGGCCATGAGGGCCCAGCACTCCATGGTGCAAGACTCGTGCCGCGCAGCAGCCTCGCCTGGGCCGGGTGCAGACAGCGGAATCGCTTTGGGAGTGGCTCCCATTCGAGCGCTGGGTCCGGTGCGTCTCAGTTGGAGCTTTGCAGGATGGTGGTGACGATGGTGGCGCCGGAGCCACCGACGTTCTGGGCCATGCCGAGCTGCGCCCGGCGCAGCTGGTTCCGGCCGGCCTCGCCCCACAGCTGGCGCACGACCTCGACAATCTGGTACACGCCGGTTGCACCCACCGGGTGGCCGCGCGCCTTGAGGCCGCCGTGGGTGGCAATGGGCAGTCGGCCATCGGCCGCCAGGTCGCCATCCAGGCCCAGGCGAGGCGCCTGACCTTGCGCGGCGAAGCCGCACGCCTCGAGGGAAAGCGCCGACATGATGGAGAAGGCGTCGTGTAGCTCGAAGAAGTCGATGTCCTTCGGCCCAACCCCGGCCAGGGCGTAGGCGCGTGCCGCCGATTCCTCTCCCGCCCGCAGGCGGAGCGGCTCCCGCCGGTCATGGATGGCCAGGCTGTCGGTGGCGCTGGTACACGCCGCCACGCGCAGCGGGGCGCGGCCAGAACTCGGGGAGAAGCGGTCCAGCGGTGCAAGCAGCACGGCTGCCGCTCCGTCGCCAATCGGAGAGGCATCCAGCAGATTGATCGGATCGCAGATCATGCGCGCCTTGCGATACGCCTCGAGGCTGATCCGGTCTTGCAGCCGGGCGTAGGGATTGCGCGAGGCGTTGTCATGCGCCACGATCGAGAACGGGGCGAAGTCCTCGCGTTTCCAGCCGTACTCGTGCATGTAGCGACGCATGATCAGCGCGTTCAACGCCACGAAGCTTGGCCCGTGCGGCACCTCAAAGTCGGCATCCGCCGCCGAGGCCAGCCCAAGCGTCACCTCCGGGCCGAGCGTTTCGGTCATCTTCTCGACCCCGACGACCAGCGCCACGTCGACCTGGCCCGAGGCAACCGCCAACCATCCGGCGCGGAAGGCCGAACCCCCCGAGGCGCAGGCGGCCTCGGCCTTGAAGGCCTCGATCCCGCGCAGGCCGGACCAGTCGGCGATCTGGCCGCCCAGGTTCAACTGTCCATGGCGGCCGCTGGCTGCCAGCATGTTGGCGACGACCAGCAGATCGACGCCGTCGATACCGGCATCCTGGCGGACAGCCTGCACGGCCGCGCCGGCGAGGTCGAGGGCCGATTGCCCCCAGTGCTCGCCGACCGGCACCATGCTATATCCGAGAATGCCTACGTTTCGCATCGAACCCTGACAAGCGGACAGCCTGCCGGCAAAGGGACCCAGCAGGCTGTCCGGCGAGTGTCGTCCGGAAGGCTCAGGCCGCCAGTAGCGGGCGGAACTTGTAGCCGTACACCAGCATGCCCCGCTCGCCGTCCGAGCGCAGCCGGCGGGTGACCATCTCGACCGGCATGCCAATTTCCACCGCCTGGTCTCCCAGGTCGGTGAGCTGAGCGGTCACCAGCGGGCCCTCCGCCAGCCGAACCAGTGCGACGGTGTAGGGAGCCGTCTCTTCATAGCCGGCGGGAGGCGTATAGACGGTGGTGAAGGAGTAGACCTCGCCCCGGCCGCTGAAGGCATAGGCCGTGCGCGCTTCTTGCCCGCAGTCCGGGCAGACGTCACGCGGTGGGAAGATCTTGACCTGGCAGTGCGGGCACACCTCGCCCACCAGGGAATATCGCTGCTGCCTTAGACGCCAATGTCGGGATACTTCCATTACGGCACCTCTACCGGGTTGTACAGGCCGAGTGTAGGCCTGGGCCTCTCTCAGGAACTATCAGGCTGGCGCCTCAGGCCTCCATCCGGCTCAGGACGTGGGTGGCGACGGTCGCCCCGGCTCCGCCAATGCACTGGGCAGCTCCAACCCGGGCGCCGGGGACCTGGTTTTCCCCCGCCCGTCCCTGGAGCTGGAGCGTCAGTTCTACCAGCTGATACGCCCCGGTCGCCCCGCCGGCATCGCCGCGCGCCTTCGATCCGCCGAAGGTCAGAATGGGCAAGCGACCTTCGCGGCCGAACACCCCTTCGCCGGCCAGCTTCCAGGCCTGGCCGCGCGGCGACAGACCGGCGGCTTCCAGTGAAAGCGCAGCCTGGATGCTGAACAAGTCATGCAGCTCGAACAGGTCCAGATCGTCCGGGGTGGCGCCGGCTTGGGCGAGGGCGCGTTGAAACGAAAGTGAGCCGGCCGGCATCGCCAGCGGGTCTGGCTGATCGTGCAGTGCCACCGGCGCGGTGGCCACGGCCGAGCCCGTGACGGCGACCGGTGGCCGGGCATCGATCCGCGGCAGCAGGGCGCGGCGTGTGAGCACCAGCGCCGCAGCACCGTCGGCCATCGGAGCAGCGTCCAGCTGTCCCACGGGTGGGGAGACGGGCGCTGCCTGGCGGTAGTCGGTCCATGAGATCGCCCGGCGGTAGATGGCGTAAGGATTGGTGACGGCGTGCTGATGGGCCTGCAGGGGGAAGGGCGCCAGGGCATCCGCTGGAGCGCCGGATTCGAGCAGATAGCGGCGCATCAACAGGGCTGCCTGCGCCGCCGGCGTCAGGCCCTGGACGGCCTCGAAATCGGCGTCGACGCTCATGGCGATGGCGGCGTCCACCAGCGGCCCGGTCCGGTCGGTCACCTTCTCGACTCCGACGACCAGCACGCAGTCGACCTCGCCGGAGAGCAGGGCCAGGTATCCCTGGCGGAAGGCGACGCCCCCGGAGGCGCCCGCCGCTTCGAAGCTGGCGGCCTCGATCCCGCGTTGCCCGATGTAGTCGGCAATCAGCGCCCCGAGATGCGTCTGGCTCGACAAGGCAGGTGCATACATGTTGCCGACATACAGCGCTTGCGGTTGCAGCCCCCCGGCATCTTGCTGGGCACGCTCGATGGCCCGCAACGCCAGCTGGCGCAGCGAGACATCCCAGTGCTCGCCGACTGGCGTCATGCCCACGCCGGCGACGACCACCACCTGATCGGGATCGGACGGTGCGTTGGCGGTCATGTCGTGGCCAGCTTGCCGCGGAAGCGGGCATAGGTGGCATAGTCGATCTCGGTGCGGCGGTCGATGTAGGACTGGGTGCTGGGCGCACGGCCGCGCTGCTCGACCAACCGCTCCGTCGCCACCAGGTTGAAGGCGTCCGAGCCGGCGCCCGAGCCGTATGAGACGAGCAGGATCCGGTCGCCCGGTCGGGCGACATCGAGCACCGCCGTCAACCCCACCAGCGCCGAGCCGGCGTAGGTGTTGCCGATCAGCGGGACGAGCAGGCCGGGAGCAATCTGTTCGGGCTTGAAGCCCAGCGTCTTGCCGATGCGCTGTGGGAACTTCGTGTTCGGCTGGTGGAAGACGACGTAGGCGTAGTCGGAAGGCCGGGTTCCCATCCCGCGCAGCATGCCTTCGGCCGCCTCGGTGATGTGCTTGAAGTAGGCCGGCTCGCCGGTGAAGCGCTCCCCGTGCTCGGGATACTTCTCATGCGCCCGACGCCAGAAGTCGGGGGTGTCGGTGGCATACGACAGCGAGGACTCGATCAGGCAGAGCGAGGTCTCGGCTGGCCCGAGCAGATAGGCTGCGCCGCCGGAGGCGGCGGTGTACTCCAGCGCGTCGCCCGGACGGCCCTGGGCGATGTCCATGCCGATCGCCAGAGCGTGCGGCGCCATGCCAGAGCCGACGAAGCCGATCGCCGCCTGGAAGGCCTCTGTGCCGGCCTTGCAGGCGAACTCCCAGTCGGCCGCCTGGGTGTAGGGCGTTGCGCCGATCGCTTCGGCCACCAGGGTCGAGGTCGGCTTGACCGCGTACGGGTGCGACTCCGAACCGACCCACACCGCGCGGATGGTGGAAGGATCGATGTCCGCCCGGGCCAGCGCGTTGCGGGCGGCCTCGATCGACATCGTCACGACGTCTTCGTCGAGCCCGGCGACCGCCTTCTCCTTGACCGGCAGCCCGGCCATGCCGCCATGCCACACCCGGGCGACTTCGCGGGCTGGCAGTCGGTAGCGAGGGATATAGGCGCCATAGCCGGCGATGCCGACCTGGCGGACCGGCCGCAACAAGGGGGCGGGTTCAGGTTCTGTCATGGGGGAAGCTCCCGATCCAGCAGCCGCCGCACTAGCCCAGCGGACTGCGCCGATTCACATCCTCATCCCAGGTTCTCAGTATCTGCTCAGCGCGGTCGAGGCGGATGACGCCTTCGGCGATCAACTGCTCGGCCAGGCGGTCGACCGCCTCGCCGACTGCACCGGCTGCCAGCGCCACCTGGCGCGCATGCAGCCCCATGTGCCCGCGCTGGATGCCCTCGGTCGCCAGCGCCCGCAGCGCCGCCAGGTTCTGCGCCAGACCAACCGCAACCACGACCTCCGCCAGCTGCTGAGCGCTCTCGACCTGCATCAGCGCCAGGCAGGCCTTGGCTGCCGGGTGGACGCGGGTGGCGCCCCCCACGGTGCCAACCGCCAGCGGCAACTCGAGCTCGCCTTCGAGTGCGGCGTCGTCTCCGATGGTCCACCGGCTGAGCGAGGTGTAGCGGCCCGAACGGGCGGCAAACGCATGGGCGCCGGCTTCGACCGCGCGCCAATCGTTGCCGGTGGCGATCAACACGGCATCGACGCCGTTCATGATGCCTTTGTTGTGGGTCGCCGCTCGGTACGGATCGGCGGCGGCGAAGGCCCAGGCTTCCAGGATGCCCTGGCGGACCCGCTCGCCGCCGTACTCGGCGAAGGCCAGAGCGGCAGCGGGGATCCGGCAACGGGCGCGCGCCAGGCGGCGATCCGCCAGGTTCGACAGGATGCGCAGGTGGGCGCGGCCGCCAGTGATGGCTTCCAGTCGCGGGGCGAGGCGCTCGGCGGCTGTGTTCACCGCATTTGCCCCCATCGCGTCCCGCGTGTCGATGACCAGATGTACGATCAGCATCGGGCCGAGCGGGGTGTCGGCCAGGGGGCGGGCAATCAGATCGCGTCCGCCGCCGCCCAGTCGCTGGATCACCGGGTCGACGCGATCGATCTCGGCCAGCAACTCGGCCTTGCGCCGGCTGAGGGCCTCGACCGCCGCCTCCATATCAGGGACCTCCAGCAGCTGCACCTGCCCGATCATCTCGGGAGGGTCGGCCTGCGCCGTGAATCCTCCGCTTTCCCGCGCCAGCTTGGCCATGAACGAGGCGCCGGCAATCACCGACGGCTCCTCGATGGCCATGGGGACAATGACCTCACGGCCGTTGACCAGGAAGTTCAGGGCCAGGCCGAGCGGCAGGCCGAAGACGCCCACGGCGTTCTCCACCATGTGGTCGGCCTGCCCGGCCGTCAGGCCGTGCTCAGGCAGCAGGCACTCCAGGCTTTGGGCTGGTAGGCCGGCAGCCTGGGCGGCCTGCGCCAGGCGCGCCTGCAAGGGCAGGTCGTAGAAGCGGGGCAGGCGTGAGGTGGGCATGCGCGGTTCCCTGGCTGGCATCTCCCGCTTTATAGGGCGCGGAAGCTGGCAAAAGCTATCAGCCTGGCACCCGCCTCAGCGGCAGGCGGGGATAGGGTAGAATCCACGGGCGGAAGAGACCAGCGGTGAGCCCGGACCCACGTCCAGCACGCAACAACCCCTCGCACGCAGCCCAGCCGGCGACCGATCCAATCGCGTCGATGCGGTCCTTGCATCGCGCCACCCTCAGCCTGTATTCCGACCTCTCACTGGACGGCGTGCTGTATCGGATTACCACTGCCGCCCGTGAGCTCTCGGGGGCGGAGTATGCCGCGCTCGGTGTCCCCGATGGACGCGGAGGGCTGGAGAAGTTCATCCCGGTCGGGATGACCGAGGAGCAGATCCAGCGCATCGACCATCACCCGGTCGGCGAAGGATTGATCGGCGAAATGCTGCGTCGAGGGGAAAGCATTCGCCTCGACGACATGTCCAAGCACCCGAAGTCGAGTGGCTTTCCCCCCGGCCATCCGCCGATGCGTTCCTTCCTGGGTGTGCCGATCTCCGCCTATGGACGCTCAATCGGGCAGCTCTACCTCACCGAGAAGCGGGGCGAGGCAGCCTTCACGGAGGAGGACCAGCGGCTGATCGAGATGCTGGCCTCGCATGCCGCGGCGGCGATTGAGAACGCCCGGCTCTACCGGCAGGTGTTGGAGAGCGAGAAGGAACTGTCCCAGCGCAACGAGGAGCTCGAGCTGTTCAACACGCTGGCCACTGCAATGAGCTCGGCATTCGAGTTGGACGAACTGCTGGAGTCGATGCTGCCGCACGTGATGGAG
The DNA here is from genome assembly GCA_041302385.1 of Anaerolineales bacterium. Classification (GTDB taxonomy): domain Bacteria; phylum Chloroflexota; class Anaerolineae; order Anaerolineales; family E44-bin32; genus PFL42. The sequence goes on from JBFYRF010000106.1 coordinate 6,334, forward strand.
CTGTTCGGTGCAGAGGCCGGCGAGGCCTTCCTGCGCGAGGAGGGCACGAGCGCCTACCGCCTGGCGCTGCTCAAGGGGGACAGCCCACGCCCATTCTGGGAACTGGATCACTTCCATCTGGGCGAGGGATTCGTCGGCGGCGTGGCGCTGGCCGGCAAACCCGCCTGGACCGACAACCTGTCGGATGAGCCGCGCTTCCTTTCGCCGGCGATGACCCGTTCAGGGTTTGAAGCGCTGGTCGGTGTCCCGCTCACGGCGCGCGGCCAGGTGGTGGGTGTGCTCGACATGGCCTTCCGCTCGCCGCGGCGGATCACCCCGCGCGAGGCGGGCCTGCTCGAGGCCGTGGGCGCTGGCGTAGGTCTGGCGGTGGACAATGCCCGCCTCTACCGCGATGCGCGGCGGCTGGCCGTGCTCGAGGAACGCGAACGCATTGGCATGGACTTGCACGATGGCATCATCCAGTCGATCTACGCCGTCGGGCTGAATCTGGAGTCCGCCCGCCTGCTGTTCGATGACTCCGCCGAGAAGGCCAAGGAGCTGATCCCTCAGGCCATCGACGCCCTCAACGCTACCATCCGCGACATCCGCAACTACATCCTCGACCTGCAGCCCAGTCGCATCCCGACCGGTGATCTGGCCAAGGCATTGGGACGGCTGGTGCGCGAGTTCCGCGCGAATACTCTGGCCGAGACCGACCTGCAGTTGGAGGCGGCGGCACTGGTGAGGCTGACGCCGGACGTCTCGACCTCGCTTTTCCTGATCGCTCAGGAAGCGTTGGCCAATGTCGCCAAGCACGCCCGCGCCTCGCGGGCCTGGGTCAGTTTGCGCATGATCGGTGGAGAGGTCTGCCTGCAGATCATCGACAATGGAAGCGGGTTCGACGCCGAGCATGCCTCGCGTGTGCTGGGCCACGGCATGTCGAACATGGCTTCGCGCGCCCGCCAGATCGACGGCTCGCTGGAAGTGGTCTCGGAGCCAGGCGAAGGTACGACGCTGACCGTTCGTCTGCCGGGAACGAGCGCGGGCATTCCGCTGCCGGTGGGCTCGAAGGCCGAAGAAGGAAGCTCCACGGTCGATTCCTCGCTCTGATAGGTGGCCTGTCACAAGGGGACAGGTATCACTTCAGCCCGGCTGTCCGGCTTCCTATACTGAAGGCTGCCGGGGGATAGCCTGGCGTGAATCCGGCCTTGGTCTACATTGTTGACGAACACGAGCCTGTTCGGGGTGCCTTGGCCGAGCGGCTCGGGCGCGCGGAGGGCATCACCATCCTCGGCCACTCGGGGGCGGTCGACCAGGTCGTGCAGGACACGGCCAACGACCACCCCGATGTCGTGCTGCTGGAGATCAAGCGCACCGACGGCATGGGCGTCGAGCTGCTGCGCCAGCTGACACACCTGCCCGACCCGCCGCAGGTGATCGTCCTGACCTCGTATCCAACGGAGTGGGAAAAGGAGGCGGCCCGCCGTGCGGGGGCCGCTGCCTACCTGCTCAAAGAAATCGACTCGGATGAGCTGATCCGCTACATCGCCGACCTCGTCGGCTGACCGGCCAGCGTCCGCCCCGGGGCTGAGGCTAGCTTCTCAAGTACTGAGTCTTAAGAAAGTAGTCCAGCCAGATGAAGGTCAGGCTGGCGAACGCCAGGCAGATCAGCAGCGCGTTGCTCAGCGAGAACTTGTCCAGCGTGGTGTTGAAGGCCAGGATCGCCCCGGCGCTGGCAGCAAGACCGACGACCAGCGAGATCCCCCAGACGGCTGCACGACGAACCTTCATGTCTGTCCACTCCTAAATCCGAGTAACTCGGGCGATTTTACCGGCCAGCACGCCGACCGTCAAGCGTCTGCGGGGAATCAGGGCCTTGTGGCCCGCCTGCGGGCAGG
>JBFYRF010000107.1:0-2552 GCA_041302385.1 Anaerolineales bacterium
TGGACGGCTGCCGGGCTGGTCAACGAGTTGCAGCAGGCGCAAGACGAGCACCGGCTCAGTCGCTTCAGCACGGCCGCACTCAAGCTGGACTTGTTGGTGTCAAGAACGGAATGGACTGTCCGCAGATCATCGGGATAGGCTGTCCCCTGATCATCGGCGAAAATGTGCGCTGACGAGGGTGGTCGCCCCCCGTCGTCGTAGCAGGGGCTGTGGGTAAGTGGGCAACTCGCAGCGCAGCGGAGAGTTGTCCACTTATCCATCAGCCCGGGCAGCCATCGGCTCACGTCGACTCGCTCACCTCCTCTGGGGTCTCGGGGATGGGTTTGGGGCGGCCCAGCAGCCCGGCGCGGCGCTTCTCTTTGAGGCGATAGCTTTCGCCTTTGATGTTGAGCGTGGTCGAGTAGTGCAGGAGCCGATCCAAGATCGCGGTCGCCAGGACGGGATCGCTGAAGACCTCGCCCCAGTCGAGGAAGCTCTTGTTGGAGGTAACAATCAAGCTGGCGCGTTCGTAACGGCGGACCACCAAGCGAAAGAACAAGCTGGCTTCCTCCCGTGAGAGGGGCAGGTAACCGATTTCGTCGATGATCAGCAGCTTGGGATAGCTGAGTTGTTGCAGGGCCCGGTCCAGGCGGTTCTCATACTTGGCGCGCACCAGGCGCGTCATCAAGCTCTCGAGGGTCAGGAACAGCGCTGAGTAGCCCGCCTCCACGGCCTTCATGCCCAAGGCGACGGCCAGATGGGTCTTGCCGACCCCGGGCGGTCCCAGGATCACCACATTGTGGGCCAGCTCGACGAAGCGGGCGGTGGCCAGTTCCTTGACCTGGCGGCGGTCAAGCGAGGGCTGAAAATCGAAATCGTACTGCTCCAACGTCTTGAGCCACGGGAAGCGGGCCAGGCGCAAGCGGGCTTCGCTGCCGCGTTGCTGGCGGCCCTGCCACTCGACGGTCAGCGCCCGGGTCAAGAAGGTCGGGTAGTCCAAGTCTTGACTGGCGGCTTGTTCGCAGACACTGGCTACTTGGGGTTCCAGGTGCTCCAGCTTGAGCTTACTCAGGAGGGCGGTCAGTTCCATGTCGTCACCTCCTGGTACACAGCCAGCGGACGCCGCTGCACCTGGAGTGTCTCCTGCCAGAGCGGGGCATGATGGGCCGGCAGCGTGCTCCAGCCTTGACTGGTGGGACGCAGGCGGTGCTCGGCGACCAACGTCTCGCCCTGGTAGACTTTGAGTGTCTCGTCCAAGCCGATGCGGATCACCACCGTGCGGCCCACCAGGGCCGCCGGCACACTATAGCGATTGCCGCGGACGTCGACATAGCCGTCCCAGGCGACCTGGCGCAGCTCGTGATAGGCGGTGTCGTAGCGTAGCGCTGGTAAGGCGTGCAAGCTCGGCGCCTCCCGCGCAAAACGCAGGCTGACCACTTCTTTGACGGTGGTTTGCAGGCGTTGGTCGGCCTCCTCGCGCAGCCAGGCTTCAGCTTGCTGATTGAGGTGCGACCAGGAGATGAAGCTGCGGTAGCGCACAAAGAAGTGCTGTTTGATGTAGCCCACCATGCGTTCGTCTTTGCCTTTAGTCCGGGCCCGGTACGGCCGGCAGGCCCGCGGCTGAAAGCCGTAATGGCCGGCCAGATCCAGAAAACGTTCGTTGAAGCGGGGCTCGTCGTGCGCCGTCGCCGGCACCAGCACCGCCGCTTTCTGGTTATCGACCAGGACTTCCTGCGGCACACCACCGAAATATTCAAGGCTGCGAATTAGGCCCTCGTAGGTGTGTTCAGCGTCGGTCGAGTCCGTGCACCAGAAATGGAAGCGCCGCGAATAGGCCAACTCGTTGACAATGAAGCAGACTTTAGTCGGTACACCGGCGATCTCGATCTCCACCTCACCCCAGTCGCTCTGCAACTGCTGGCCCGGTGGGGTCTCGAAACGTACGGTCGCCCGCCCCTGGCGCAACGCCCGTTTGGGCTGGATGTACAGCCGTAACATGGTTACGCCGCCGCTGTAACCTTCGGCCTGGATGGCCCGCAGGATGACGACGGTGTTCCACACGCCTTCGGTCAGCAGGCGATCCACGCTGGCGTGGTAAGCGTCAAGCTTGGTCGCCCGCTTGATTCGCTTCTGCGCCGGCGCCCGCTCCCGCTTGAGCGCCCGGCTGACGGTCTTGGGGTGCACCCCCAACTGCTCGGCGATGTCTTTCTGGTAGACACCGCGCCCATAGAGTGCTTTAATCATGATGCAGTCCTCCTTGCGTAGCATGGCTGTACCTCCTGATGGGAATCAGTAAGGTACATTTTATGCGGCGTTCAGGGGACTTCTTAACTCGATGTTCTGCGGACTTATAGCACCGATCACGACAAAGGCGCCGCGTTCGCGGCCACGTGCGCGCGCCTGGCGCGTCTGGCGGGCCGCGACCTCCTGGAAGGGCTGGCGGCCATGGCCGCTGACCTGGTCCGCCACAGCGCAGGTTTCTGGGGTGAGGCTTGTATGCATCCTGCCGCCCTGCCGTGGGCTGAGCTCCTGCGGCTGAGTCGGGCGGCCGGTGAGGCGTTGGCAGCCTCGCC
>JBFYRF010000110.1:0-2791 GCA_041302385.1 Anaerolineales bacterium
CAGGCATTAGCTGAACTCGAAACCAAAGGCGGACGCGCTGCCCTGTGCACCGTCATCGCCAGCAGCGGGTCCACGCCCCGCCACGTGGGCAGCAAGATGCTGGTCTATCCCGATGGCCGCATCCTCGGCTCGGTCGGCGGCGGCGAACTGGAGAACCGCGTCATCCAGGCCGCCCTGCAAGCCCTGCAGGATGGCAAGACCCGTCGCCTGGAATACAGCATGGCCGCACCGGAGCAGGGGGATGTGGGCGTGTGCGGCGGACAAGTGGAGGTATTCGTGGAACCCATCCTTCCCCCTGCAACCCTGGTGGTGATCGGCGGCGGGCACGTCGGCAAGGCGGTTGCCCACCTGGCCAAATGGCTCGGCTTGCGCGTCGCCGTCTCGGATGACCGGGCCGAGTTCTGCACGCCCGCAGCCAACCCGGACGCGGATGCCTTCCACCCCGTCCCGATGGCGGAACTCCCCGGCCAGCTCGAGATCACTCCCCAGACCTGCATCGTCCTGACCACGCGCGGCACCGACGTGGATGCAGCCGGCCTGCCCGCCCTGCTCGAAACTCCCGCCGGTTACATCGGTGTGATCGGCTCGCGCCGCCGTTGGGCGATCACCGTCAAGGCGCTCAAGGAACAAGGGATTGCCGAAGAAGCGATCGCCCGCGTCCGTTCGCCGATCGGGCTGGGCATCGGCGCCGAGACGCCCGAAGAGATCGCCGTCAGCATCCTGGCCGAGATCCTGATGCTGCGCGGCGAGGGTTCCGGCCGCCCGATGAAGGAGCCCAAATGAGCCCCGTCCCCAACCAGCGCATGTTCCACGGCGGTATCCGCGCCGCCGCGTTATCCGACCAACTGGCAGCCCGCTTCAATGACCGCCAGCACCGCACCCGCACCGAGGTCCGGGGGGATACGGCCCTGGTGCAGATCGGCTCCAAGCACGGCACGCCGATCACCGTCCACATTGCGGATACGGAAGGCGGCGTGCTGGTCACCATGAGCCGCGACCGGGATTGGCTCGACCGTGCTGCAGACGCCAGCGAGATCGCCGAGCGCGCCGCCAGCAACCCGCTCTCCCTGCTGGCGCTGATCCCGGATATTGCCGGGGAGCTCAAGCAGGAGAACCTGGCCCCGCAAATCTGGAACGCCATCAATGACCTGTGCGCCCTGACGCGCGCCCTGGCTGGCGAGAAGAACGCCCCGGCCAACCCCAAGCTCTGCACCTATTGCGGCACGGCCAACGACCCCGAGCTGGAGCAGTGCATCGCCTGCGGTGCAGCGCTGCCCTCGGATCTGCCGCGCCTCTGCCCCAAGTGCGGGCGCGGCCACACCTCGGATGCGCTTTTCTGCCAGGCCTGCGGCACGCGCCTGGTGGAGGGGTGAAGGTATGGATGGCGTGAAATATATCCCGAAACCCTGAAAGCAACCGGTTATGCCACCCAATTTCCCTGAAACTGACTGGAAGACCCTCTCCCGCCTGAAACCGCTGGCCCTCGACCGCCTGTGCGAGCGCATCTTGCAGGAAGCCAGCGGCATCATCGCCGGCGCCAGCGCCGGGGAACATCACCGCGCCTATCTTGACTTGTACCAGTATATCGAGAGGAGCGATCAAATGCTGGGGGACTGTTTCAACGATTGGAGCCGCTCACAGGCGCTGCACATCCTGATCAACTGGCGGGCAGAGAAATTGCTGACCGAAGAGGAATTCACCGCTTTCAGCGCAGAGACGCGCAGCACGGTGGACGGCTTTCTGAAGCTGTAGGTCAAGAGTGGGGCAAGTCTAAAGATTTACCCTACAAACCATGGGAAATTGAATCATTCACCATGCTCAAAACCACCTCGTCACGCCTCGCCCTGGCTTTGTTGGGGTATGTCATCCTCACCATCCTGTTCCTGACGTTCAACCCGTTCTACCTGGCCATGCCGGAGCGGATCCATTTCGAGTTCCATACCTATCCCGAGGATGTGATCGAGAATGTGTTCATGTTCCTGCCGGTTGGTTTCCTTTACCGCCTCATCACCAGGCGGCGGGGCGCCTGGCTGCTGGGGGCTTCGATCAGCGTCGTGATCGAACTCGTGCAGATCTTCATGCCAGAGCGTACTTCTTCGCCAACCGACCTGCTGAACAATACCCTGGGCGCCGGGCTGGGCGCCTTGTTCTATGACCTGCTCGCTTCACGCATTGCCCTGACGCCCAAATTGATCGGACGACTGCGGCTCGAAACGCCGTTGATGGGTTTCATTTACCTGCTCATCCCGCTCTTGTGGGTGAACAGCCTGGCCCTGGCGGAATCCGGCCCGCGCTGGCCGTTGACCTTCCTGCTCGGCGTGTGCGGCGCGGTCGTATTCAACGATGTCATCCGCAGCTGGCTCGACCTGAAAGGATCCAGGTTGATCCTGCGTGTTGCTCTCTCGACGGGAGCCTGGTTCCTGTTCGGGGCGGGGATCGGCCTCCTGCACCCCTTCCCCATCGCCTGGGTCATGCTGGCAGTGATATTGGCTACAATCGTCATCGCCATCCTGCCGCGCCGCTTCCCTGAGCGCCGTATCGAACACCTTACCCTGCAGCGGCTCATCCCGGTCTTTGCCCTGTATATCATCCTGCTGGCCATCTGGCCCCCCGACCGGCCATTCACGGACTGGCATGGGATCTTTGGCCTGACGAACCAAGCCCAGGAATCGGAATGGCTGGGCCTGCTGCCGCGCATCGAGTACCTGGCAGCCTTTTCGGTCCTGGGCTATCTGGCAGCCGAGTGGCGCGGCCGTGCCGAACAGAAGGTGGTGCAAGAACTGCCCCGGCT
>JBFYRF010000129.1:0-4242 GCA_041302385.1 Anaerolineales bacterium
TGAACTGGGTGGGGGGCGGCGGCTGGACTGGGACGATCCGCTTCATCACCGGGAAGGTGACGCTTGCGCGGTTGGGGGAGAGGCTGGCGACTGTGCCGTCGGGGTTGTACGTCGCGTTATAGAGCGAGGGTACATACACCCCCCACAACCGGGAGAGCTGCTCGAGCACCTCCTCACGCGGTCGGCGCCTGTTCTTCCAGGCCAGGACCAGGTGGGCGATTTCCAGGATTACGTCCTCGCCTTCGCCGATCACAAAGGCGTCGATAAACTCGGCCATCGGTTCTGGGTTCAGGCAAGCGTGTCCTCCGGCCAGCACCAGCGGGGCAGTGTCCTGCCGCTCGGCGCTGCGCAGCGGGATGCCGCCCAGGTCAAGCAGGTTGAGCGTGTTGGTGAAGAGAGTCTCGTAGGGGAGCGTGATGCCGAGGATGTCGAAGTCCGACAAGGGGCGCTTGGACTCCAGCGAGAAGAGCGGCAGGCCGTGGGTGCGAAGCTCGGCCTCCAGATCCACCCAGGGGGAGTACACGCGCTCGGCCAGCATGTCCGGCTGCCGGTTGAGCAGGTCGTACAGGATGGCCAGGCCTAGATTGGACATCCCCAAGTCGTAGAGATCGGGGAAGGCCAGTGCGACACGCAACGGGATCGCCTGCCACTCCTTGACGACCTGGTTCAACTCCCCACCGGTGTAGCGCCCGGGTTTCTGGACGCGGGTGAGGAGGGAAGGGAGTCGAAGGGAGAGATCGTTGGCCGGGATCATTCTGCCGCGCTCGCCGGATTTGGACAAGTCCGGTTGGAATTATTATAGCACCAGCGTCCCCGCTGCCGATGCAACAAACACGCATGCGCAAAACGTTGACGAAGAATCTCGCTGCGTGGTAGCATTGGCCGCTTGCCCCCATCGTCTAGTGGCCCAGGACGTGGCCCTCTCAAGGCCAAAACCGGGGTTCGAATCCCCGTGGGGGCACAGGCCGAAGACGGAGCCGACTCAACCCGGCTCCGTCTTAATTTGTGGGTGCGAGCCTCTTCGGAGCACAGATCCTGCAACTTCCGGGCGTGTGGTTCTGGCAGAACCGCCTGCAGGACTCGGCGCGCCAGGCGTCAGGGCGGGCTGGCGTAGGAGAGACGGATTAGCCCACTGGACTACTCTGATTTGTAAGGCTTGTGCAAGGTTGAACAAGGGGCAGTTCAGGTAGCATGGTCGCTAGCCGGTTGCGTCCGGCGAATGCAGACTACTCAAAAGGAGAGCAATCATGTCGAAGTTTTTCCGCCCCCGTACGCTGGCCGTGATCGTGATGGTGCTGATTCTGTCCGCCACGGTCTACGCCTTCGCCGCGGCCAACACGGTGCCGGACCCTACCTATGCCGGTGACGGCTCGGGAACCATCAGCGGGTTCACCATCACCAATGTCAGCTACACCCTGAACCCGTCCAACCCGGCCAACATCAGCGCCACGACGTTCACCATCTCGCCGGCCTCCGCCAGCCAGGTCTATGTCTCGCTCGACGGCGGGACCAACTGGACCTCGTGCACAAATGCAGCCGGCAGCGTCAGCTGCTCGTTGACCGGGGTGACCGCGGCGGGCGCTACCTCGCTGCGGATCGTCGCCGCCGACTAAGCTGAGTCTGTGAGGGGGGCCCGCCGTTCGGCGGGCCCCCGAGAGCGGGGAGCATGTCGCTTCGAGAGCGGGTGACGTCGGCGCTGCGGTCCGCAGCCGGCTTGATGTTTGCTCTGGCGCTGTGGGCCGCGTTCGGCCCTACGGCTGCCGGGGGAAGCGCAAGCTACATCATGATCGCCGGGGCAAGCATGGAGCCCGCCCTCGAGACGGGTGACCTGGTCATCGCCCGCCAATCCACCTCCTATGCTGTTGGAGACATCGTCGCGTACCAGCACCCGCGGCTGGGTCCGATCATCCACCGCATCATCGCTGTCGAGACCGGACGCTTCGTCCTGCAGGGTGACAACAATGCCTGGATCGACTCCTACGAGCCTTCCCCTTCGGAGATCCTGGGCAGGAGTTGGCTCACGCTTCCTGGGGTGGCGACGCGCCTGCAGGCCCTTCGCCACCCGGGTTGGTTGGCGGTGTTCTCGGTCCTGCTGGCGATGGCGGTGATGGGCGTCTTGCGCCTGCCTGGCTCCAAACCGACTGCGACAGCGAAGCGCCCTGCCGACGGGCCGGCCAAGTCGCACGTGCCGCCCGGCGTGGAGTCGTATGTCCTCCTGTTCGCTGTGATCGGCCTGGCTGGGCTGCTGCTGGCGGTCGCTGCCTTCCGCCAGCCGGTTTCGAAGACCGTCGAAGCGATGGTGCCTTATGAGCAGGCGGGCGAGTTCTCCTACCGCGCCCAAGGCCCGCGCACCGTGTACGACCAGGGTCAGGTCACGACCGGAGACCCGATCTTCCGCTCGCTGATGGATAAGTTCGAAGTGCAATTCGAGTATGCCTTCCGCTCCGAGGCGCCTGCCGATGTTCTTGGAACGTACGCGCTCCTGGCCGAGGTGCAGGATGCCAATGGCTGGACACGCCGCCTCACGCTCGTGCCGCAGACCCGCTTTGAGGGGTCTGCGCTGACGATCGTTGGGGAGGTGCGCCTGGATGTCGTGCAGGCGATGGTCGACTTCATGCGCTTGCAGACGGGCCTGCAACGAGCGGCGTTCACGCTTTCTGTGTTTCCGGAGATCGAGGTCACCGGCACACTCGCTGGCCGGGGGCTGGAGACCTCCTTTGCTCCCCGCTTGGACTTTCTTCTGGATGACCTCCAGGTGAGCCTGCCGCCTGATCTCTCGACGGACCCCGAGATCGACCCGCTCAACCCGGTTCACTCCGGTGGCCTGACGTACCTTGCCGCGCAGCCAAACTCCATCCGCATCCTGGGCATCCCACTGAATGTGCTCGCCGCTCGCTGGCTGGCGGTGATTCTGCTTGTTGTGGCGCTGGCAGGCCTGGGCTACCTTGCCTGGCGGATTGAGGCCTCCCGGCGGGCGGGTGAGGCCCAGTGGATTCAGGCTCGGTACTCCGATCTGATCCTGTCGACCCAGCTCCCGCCCGAGACGGAGGGGCTGGACGTGATTCCGGTAGCCAGCTTTGCCGATCTGGTGCGCGTTGCGAAGCACTCGAACTTGCTTGTGGCGCACTGGATCGGCGAAGGCCAGGACAACTACGCCGTGCGCCAGGCGGATCGCCTGTACCTCTATCAGGTCGCTGCGGCGCTACCACAGGACGCCGTGCAGGACACCCAGGATAGTCAGCCCGGCGAGAGCGAACCCGGATGAGCCCTGCAGTATCCAGCGTTCGCCGGCTGGCTGGCGTGATTCTCCTGCTGCTGGGTGCGGTCAGCCTGCTGAACGCGATGGCTGCGGCGAACAGCGTGCCCGCCACACGCCTCGAGGCGGACTCCATCCCGATCACCGCCAACGACCTGAAACCCGCCCGCTGCAATGGGATCTCGCTGTCAACGGTGGTGACCGGGAGCGGATCCTTTGATGGGACTGGGGGCAATGACCTGATCCTGGGGAGCGCCGGTGCTGACGCCATTCGTGGGCGTGCGGGAAACGACTGCATTCTCTCCGGTGATGGCAACGACGATGTCCAGGGCAACCAGGGAACCGATATCCTGCTCGGCGGCGATGGCGACGACACCCTCGATGGCGGGCAGAACAACGACGAGCTGTACGGGCAGGGCGGGGACGATGCTCTTTCGGGCGCCCAGGGCACCGACCTGTGCGATGGCGGCCCCGACACCGACACAGCCGATGGTACCTGCGAGACCGTCGTCAACGTCCCCTAGAATCCCGCAAGCCTCACTGACCGCTTGGAAGTGGGTCTATATGACCCGGGGAGGTTCACCCGGATCCGCCGCCACAAGCTGGCAATGGGGGCAGTCCCGGCTGAGGCTGTAAGGCGAGGCATTCGCTGCCCCGCATCCAACTGCATGAAGGTGAAACCAAACCCGCGCACCCGGCTTCGTGGAGCACCGCCGTCGGCCCTCCCGCTCCCCGCACTCAGGCGTAAGTGCCGTGAAGGGCAGGCAGGGGGGAATGCATGGTCAATCCCCCCTCGAGTTTGTGCTCTGCGATGCCTTCAGCCGAATGCAGCTGCGTCGGAGGCGAAGAACGCCTCGGTTCCGCTCAGGGAACAGCGCGAGTCCCAGTGGTGGAGCGGCGATGATGCTTTTTTGCGTGCTGTTCGCAGAGGGCTGTATTCCTGCTGTACTGTCGCAGCCTCGATTTCGCATGGGAGCTAACCCCCC
>JBFYRF010000184.1:0-4299 GCA_041302385.1 Anaerolineales bacterium
GCCTTCGACCACAGGGAGATGGATTATTACCTGAGCTGGATCCTCGGCCGCGCAGTCTACGAGGGCGCTCGCCGCGAGGAGTGCTTGCAGCTTGCCTCCCAAATCACGGATGGGGATCCGCAGAGCTGGCAGCGGGCCTGGATCCCGCTCGCCGAACAGACTGAACAATCTGCGGCAGCTTCGCTGTCCGCCGGTGACCATCAGGCGGCGCGCCTGGCGTTCCTGCGGGCGTGCACCTGCCATCGCGCCCCGATGTTCCTCATGCACCCGGAGGATCCGCTCTTCGCCGAGCTGGGCGAGCGGATGCGCAGCTGCTTCCGGCGAGCCGCCGCCCTCTTCGCTCCGCCCATCCGTTCGATCGAGGTCGACTACCACGGGGTTCGCCTGCCCGGCTACTTATGGCCACCCGACACCTCCACCAAGCCTCACCCGACGCTGATCGTGATCGGAGGCATTGAGACCTTCGTCGAGGACTGCTGGTTCATGCTCGGAACTTCAGCTGCCAGGCACGGCTTCAATCTGCTGACGGTGGACTTGCCCGGGCAAGGCTTCAACCCGGGGCACGGCCTGGTTTTCGGCGCCCAGATGGAGCAACCCGTTCAGGCAGTCCTCGACTACGCCTGCGGTTGCCCCGAAGTCGATCCGGCTCGTCTGGCGCGACACGGTTTCAGCTGGGGCGGGCACGTGGTGCTGAAGGGCGCCGAACATGATCCCCGTGTGGGCGCCTTAATCGCCAACCCGCCCATGCCGGACGTCTTTCGCGCCGCGCTCGGACAGCAGGCTGGACAGAACCGCAAGGACCCGATCGCCCGCCTGGTGTTTGAGCAAATCGCCTGGCGTTTGGGATTGCGCATCAGCGCCAACCTCGGCGACCTGGCTCGCCGGTTCGCCAAGGCCTATGACTACCTGGCACACGGCAAGGCTGACGTCCGGCACATCCTCTGCCCGTGTTTGCTGCTGGCCGGTGAGGGGGAGGCTCCCATCACCCTGACCATCGCCCGCGAAATGGTGGGCAGACTGACCCATCCCATGACCCGATTGCACATCTTCACCGGGGCCGAAGGCGGCGAGGCGCACTGCCAGGTCGACAACCTTGAACTTCCCAACAACCTGATGTTCGACTGGCTGGCGAGCGTGTGGGCGTGATGGCAGAGTGGGACGCGAATGGGTGGATCGCCGTCCGGCGCTGGAGCTGCAATGCGCTTGGGTGACCGTCCTCGTTACCCGATCCACGACCTGTACATCCGGCCGCTGGAGGTCAGGCTGACGGAAGGCGCCGCGCACTTGCGCCTGCTGGCTGATGCCGATCACCTGCTACGCCGCTTCGGCGCGGTGGACTTCCTCCGCCTCCCAGCCGGCACGACTTTCGGCCCGCGTCTGCAGTCGGTCGCCGATGAGGCGTGGGTGCTCGAATCAGGCGAGGCGGACCTGTTCTGGCGCGACGAGCGCCGTGGCTCCCCCACCCAAAACTGCCAGCACCGGCTGCGCGCCCTGCCGCCCCTGCTCTGGCTCGTCCCCTTCGGGGTGGTCTTTGGTCTGCGCAGCGCCCAGCCGTGCGTGCTCATTCGGCTAAGCACCCACGAGTCCAAAGGCGAATTCGCCGCCTCGGCGTCCCCTTGGCCGGAGGACTGGTGAGCATCCGGCGCAGCGCCCTGGTGGAGTTCGTGCGCATCAGTCGGCTGGCGTATCTGCTGGCCGGCGCAGGTCTCTATGCCTGCGGCCTGGCGGTCGCGGACTACCTGGGCCTGGCGATCGATGCCAATGCTGCCACGGCAGGTCTGGTCGCGATCTTCTGGGTGCAGCTGACCACACACTACCTGCTGGCGCTGGACGACTGGCGTTTCCGCCCGCCACCCGCTCCGGCATCTGCGGATCCGGCGAAGGTCGATGAACGGGCGCCGGCCTTCTCGCGCACGACGCCCCTCTCGGCGGCCATCGTGAGCGGCGGCTTGCTGGCGGTGGTTACTACTGGACAGCTGATCACGAGCTCCCCACCCTTGCTCGCCTGGGTGCTGCTGTTGCTGATCTTGCTCACCGGCTTCTGGCTGGCTGTCCCTCCGCTCAGCCTGCGTTACTCGGGATACGGCGAGCTGTTGGCTTCGGTCGCGCTCGCGCTCTTCATCCCGTCGTATGCCTTTGCGCTGCAGACCGGCGAGGCTCATCGTCTGGTGCTGCTGAGCGCGGCGCCGCTGGTTGGGGTGCACTTCGCCATGCTGCTCGCGCTGCAGTTGGAGGACTTCTCCGCCGCCACCGCCCAGAAGCGCCGCAACCTGATGGTTCGCGTCGGATGGCGAGCAGGGATGCGGGCGCACGATTCTGCCCTGGTGGCAGCAGGGCTGCTGTTCGGCCTGGCCCTTTTGCAGGGAGTTCCCCTGCGGGTGCCGGCCGGCGCCTTGCTCTTGCTGCCTCTGGGGTTGGTGCAGACCTGGCAGTTGTTCCGCATCCGGCAGGGCTTCCCCCCGGCGTGGCGCCTGCTCAGATGGAACGCGATGGGATTGTTCGGGCTGGGGATCTACGTCGTGCTTGTCGGATACGTGCTGTCCTGATGCCTGAGTTTCTACGCTTGGCCTATCTCTCCCAGGCACTCCGAATCTGGCTCGAGGCGGCGCAGCCACTGCCGCGCGCCGAGCCCGAGGAGATCCCAACGCAGGCTGCGCTCGGGCGGATCCTTGCGGAGGACCTGCGCGCAACGGGCGATCTTCCGCCCTTCCGCCGGTCCACGGTTGACGGGTATGCGGTGATCGCCGCCGACACCTTCGGCGCAAGCCCCAGCCTACCTGCCTACCTGCACTTGGCCGGCGAGATTGCGATGGGGGTTGCCGCTACCCTCGATCTCGAGGCCGGCGCGGCGGCGCTGATCCACACCGGCGGCATGCTGCCAGAACGGGCGGACGCGGTGGTGATGCTCGAAGATACCCAGCCGGTTGCCGGGGCAGAGATCGAAGTGCTGCGTCCGGTGCAGGCTGGAGCCAACGTCCTACAGCAAGGCGAGGACGTCCGTCAGGGAGAGAGTGTCCTGCGGGCAGGCGCGGCGCTCCGGCCGCAGGAGATCGGTGGGCTGTTGGCGCTCGGAATCGAGCGCGTGAGGTGTCGCCGGCAAGTGCGGGTTGGGTTGCTCTCCTCCGGCGATGAAGTCGTCCCCCCCACGCAGGAACCGTCGCCGGGGCAGGTGCGAGACGTCAATGCTGGCGCTCTGCGAGCGCTGATTGAGCTCGCTGGCGGCCAGGCGACGAGCTACGGCATTGTGCCCGACGATCCCGACCTGCTCGAGCGAGCCATGCGGCGAGCAGTGGCCGATAGCGAGTTGGTGATTGTTACAGCGGGCTCCTCGGTGAGCACGCGCGACGCCACGGCCGAGGTGATCCGCCGCCTCGGCCCCCCGGGCCTGCTGGTGCACGGCCTGCGAGTCAAGCCGGGCAAGCCGACGATCCTGGCGGTCGCTGGCGCAGTCCCTGTGCTGGGGCTGCCGGGCAACCCGGTCAGTGCGTTGATCCTGGCGCACTGCCTGGCGGTTCCGATGATCCAAGCGATGCTCGGCATGAGCCGGACGCCAGTCGCGCCGGCCGTGCCTGCCCGGTTGAAGGAGAACGTGCCTTCGGAGGCAGGCCGCGAGGACTTTGTGCCTGTGGCGTTGGAGCCCGTCGCCGACGGCATTGAGGCTGTGCCGGTGCACGGACGCTCCAACCTGATCTTCACGCTGACCCGCGCAGACGGTTACCTGCGCATACCGCCGGAGGTTACCGGCCTGCGCGCCGGCGCGCAGGTGCAGGTCCACCTGTTTCCCGGTGGACCGGCCCGGCCAGCCCCCATCGGGAGCGAAGCATGAAGCGTGGGATCTACCTGCACGATGTCCCCCTGCCGGAGGCGCACAGGCGCTTCCAGGAAGTCCTCGAACAGGCCGGACTGTGGGGTCCGCTCGAGGCTGAGTCCGTCCCGCTCGATCGCGCGCTGGGCCGCGTGACCTCGGAGCCCGTGTGGGCGCGCCTTTCGTCGCCCGCCGCCACTTCGGCTGCCATGGACGGATACGCCATTCGCACGACCGCCACCCAGCAGGCAAGCGACCGGTCCCCGGTCGAGCTTGAATTGGAGCGTGAGGCGGTCTACGTGGACACCGGCGATCCGCTGCCCCTCTGGGCGGATGGAGTGGCGCCGATCGAGGTCGTGGAGGTGCTTCCCAAGCACATCCGGCTCCGCTCGCCGATCCCCCCCTGGACCAACCTGCGTCCGGTCGCCGAGGACATTGCCGCCGGGGACCTGGTCTTTCCCTCCGGCCACCGGGTGCGCCCGGTCGACCTCGGC
>JBFYRF010000220.1:0-5437 GCA_041302385.1 Anaerolineales bacterium
AGCGGCGCATCAACATGATGCGGGCGATGAATGCGCGCCTGGGCCTCGATCGCCGGGCCGATACGCTGCCCGAGAAGTTCTATGCGCCGCTCGGCGGCGAAGGCCCGACGGCCGGCATCAGTCTATCGCGCCAGGAGATCCAGTCAGCGCTAGACGAGTACTACCAGCAGGCTGAATGGGATGCTGTGAGCGGCAACCCGACAGGCAAGGCCCTCTCGCGCCTGGGCCTGTCCTGGATCCTGGATTCGGAGTCGCTTCCAAGCTAGCCGGGGGTGACCGCGGGTCAAGGGCGCGCCCGAGGATGATCTAAGCCGGTCGCAGCGGGTGGCGGGTCCGCCTTTGAACCGGCTGGCGAGAAAATCCCGAGGTGAATTGAACGTGGACGAGCGTGTGTGGCGTGTCAATGTGGCTGAAGGTACGGTCCGGCGCGACCCCGTGCCCACGGAGTGGGAACGTCTCGGAGGGCGGGGACTGATCGCGCGGGCATCTCTCGACGAGATTGATCCCACCTGCGATCCGCTGGGGCCGGGCAACAAGCTGGTGTGGGCTTCCGGATTGCTGGTCGGCCACATGCTGTCTTCGTGCGACCGGATCTCGGTCGGCGGCAAGAGCCCGCTGACGGGCGGCATCAAGGAAAGCAATGCCGGAGGCTCGACCGGCCTGAAGCTGGCCTACCTGGGCGTCAAGGCCTTGATCCTGGAGGGCCCGCTGCTCTCGAGCGGCTGGTGGCTGCTGCACCTATCGGCTGACGGCGGGGCGCTGCAACCGGCAGAGGATCTCGCCGGATTGGGTGTGCATGAGGCGGCGCATCGCCTGCTGGAGCGCTTTGGCAATAAGGTAGGCCTGGCGCTGATCGGTCCGGGCGGCGAGATGCGCCTGCAAGCGGCGGGCATCCAGAATCTGGACAAAGACAACGAGCCGTCACGCATCAACGCGCGTGGTGGACTGGGAGCGCTGATGGGCGCGCGCCGGCTGAAGGCGGTGGTGATCGATAGCAGCCAGGGCGAGAAGCCGCGGCTGGCCGATGCGGAGGGCTTCAAGGCCGCCCAGAAGCGCTTCACCCAGGCCTTGATGGCGCATCCCCAGACGGCGATCTACCGTGATTTCGGCACGGCGGGGCTGGCGGCGATGGTGGATGGCTTCGGCGCGTTGCCGACCTGCAACTTCTCTATCGGCCATTTCCAGGGCATTGAAGGCATCACCGGCGAGCATATGCGCGACGTGCTGCTCGCACGCGGCAAGCCAAGCGACACCAGCCATGCCTGTATGGCCGGCTGCACCATTCGCAGCTCCAACGTCTTTGGCAGCGCTGATGGCGAGAAGATCGTCTCGCCGCTTGAATACGAAACGATCGGCCTGGTCGGGTCCAACCTGGGGATCGGCGACCTCGACCAGATCGCCCATCTCAACGCGGCCATCGACGACCTCGGGCTGGATTCGATCGAGGTGGGGGCTGCGCTGGGCGTGGCGGCCGAGGCCGGGTTGATGGCGTTTGGCGATGCCGCCGGCGCACGGGGGCTGGTGGACGAGATCCGCAAGGGCACGCCGCTCGGGCGTGTGCTGGGCAGCGGCGCCGCCATGACCGGACAGGTGTTCGGAATTCGTCGGGTGCCAGTCGTCAAGCGGCAGTCGATGCCCTCCTACGACCCGCGGGCGATCAAGGGAACCGGTGTCACCTATGCCACCTCGCCTCAGGGCGCCGACCACACCGCCGGCCTGACGGTGCGTGCCAAGGTGGATCATCTCAAGCCGGAGGGGCAGGCGGAGCTCTCGCGCGGCGTGCAGATCAATATGGCCGGCTACGACTGTCTGGGCGTCTGCATCTTTGCCGGTTTTGGCTTCGCCAGCGCTCCAGGGGTGATTCGTGAACTGCTCATGGCGCGCTACAGCTGGGACGGTGGGGAGGAGGTCCTGCAGGACCTCGGGCGGCAGACGCTGCGCATGGAACGCGAGTTCAACCTGGCTGCGGGATTCACGGCCGTTGACGACCGCATTCCGGAATGGATGCGCACTGAGCCGCTCCCGCCGCACGCCACGGTGTTTGATATCCCGGATGAGGAACTGGACGGGCTGTGGCAATCCGTGTGAGTGTGCGTCTGCACACTGTGCTCCGGCGCAAGACGCCGGAGGGGATTGTCGACCGCCTCGAAGTTGACCTGCCCGAGGGAGCGACCGTGCAGGCCCTGCTCGAAGCCGCAGCCATCCCGCTTTCCGGCGATGCGCTGCTGCTGGTCGTCAATGGGCGCATCGTCAAACCGGAGCACGTGCTAGCCGAGGGTGACCAGGTTCGGTTGGTGCCCGCCATGTCGGGAGGTTGAAGAACGGAAGTCGTGGCCAGGGGGTGGCCGGATCGAGACGAAGAGGGAACCCAAGGACCTGGGCCGCGCCCAGGTCCTGAGCTGTATCCGCGCCGTCTGTTGGAGTCAGGCCACGCCGGCGGGGTGGGAGCGATGGATGGGGACCTCGGGCTGGGGAAACCAGACCGCCGGCGCCAGGGGGAGCATGTAGATCACCAGATCATCTCCCGGCGCATAGTAGTCTGGAACCGTGGCGGCCCGAGCGTAGCCGATGCGTTCGTAGAAGGTGCGGGTGGGGGCGTACGCCGGCCGGCCGGAGGTGTCGAGCACGATCAAGCGTCCCCCGGCGGCGCGGGCAGCGAATTCGACCTGCTGCATCAGCTCTCGGCCGATCCCCTGGCCGCGCCCCGCACCGGCCACACACAACCAGTAGACAGTGTACGTACCCTCGGTCAGCGGCGTAGGTCCGTAGCAGGCGAAGCCGAGCAGCCGGCGGCCGTCAACTGCAGACAGGAACAGATATCCGTTATGGTCCGCGAGCTCCAGGTAGTCGTGCAGCAGCTCGGCGACGGTGTCGGCCTCGATTGCGGTGAACAGCGGCTCGGTCCGGGCCATCTGCAGCAGCGCCGGCTGGTCTTGCGATTCGGTTGGGCGGATGGTGATCATGGACGAGTGGCCAGCGCCAGTTTGAGGATGTAAAGGACCATCGAGCGGTACGAGTGACCGGCGGTCGAGGCCGAGCGGAAGAATCCCGCATCGGGGGCGAGGTCCGGGTTGCTGTTGACCTCCAGGACATACGGGACGCCGCGCCGCAGCCGCATGTCGATGCGCACGAAGCCCTTCAGTCCGAGCAGCTTGTGCACGCGTTGCGCCACGACCTCAACGGCAGCCTGGTCCTTGGCGCTGAGCCTGGCCGGGCACTGACCGGGCGTGTGGTGATACTCGACCGAGTCGGCGATCCACTTGGCGTCGAAGCTGACGATCTGCTTGAGCGGATCGTCGGTCCAGGTGAACAGAATCTCGGAGATCGGCAGGATCTCTGGCCGGCCATTTCCCCACAATGCGACGTTGAGCTCGCGTCCTTCGATGTAACTCTCGACGAGCGCCGGCTGACGGTAGGTTGCCAGGCAGTCCTCCACCTGCGCCAGCAGCGTCTCGGGGTCGGTCACGACCGAGGCCTGGGAGATTCCCATGCTGCCCCCCTCGGCCACGGGCTTGACGATGGCCGGCAGGGGAACGAGCACATTCCGCTCGCGCAGGTTGGCAAACACCTGGTAGGGCGGCGTAGGGATGCCGGCGGCTTGCAGCAACTGCTTGGTGCGCAGCTTGCTGGAGGTCCAGCGCATGGCGCGGTAGGGAACACCGGTGAAGCGATAGCCCAGCCGGCGGATCTGGCGAATGGCTTCTGGCTCGGTGAAGGCACGGCCGCCCAGGCTCTCCACCAGGTTGAAGACGATGTGGGTACGCGGGTCGAAGGGCGCCAGGGCTGCGGGCAGATCGTCCCACACCGGGACGAGGTGCACCGCGCCGACCTCGCCTTCGAGCGCCTCGGCCACATGCCGAGCGACCTCGGCGGTCTCTTGATCGGCGATCAACTCCTCGGCGCGACCGCGATCCAGGCTGAGGGCCATGCTGTGCAGAACGATCACCTGCACCTGGCTCATGTCGGTGAAGCGAATCGGACGGCGCCGCGTGCGCTGCGGCGTTTCGACCGAGATCGGCAGCGCCGGCTCGAGAGGCAGCAGGATCGGAATCGCCTCTTGCGTCGGTAACTGGCGCGTGGAAGCTGCGTTCAGCGGTTTTCTACGGGCTGGCTGAGAGCGGGGTCGATCAGAGAGGGAGCGACTCGGAGGTTCTTCCGCTTCGCTGTCGAGCTCGCCCTGCACCACGCGGAGTTCCAGCAGGGTCGACTTGCGGCGTGCTCGATTCATGATGGTCTACATACCCAGTGCCGGCCGGCCGGAGCCAGGCGGCGATCCTTTTCCCTCAGTATTCGTTAGGGGCAGTCTAACATACCGGTAACTTGACGTCAAGTTATTTCCCCCAATTGTCGGCTAGCTGGCGGGGTCCTGGGAGACAACTGGGGGCTAGGCGAGCCGGTGGCGCGGAAGGTGAGGGGTCAGCGGCGCGGGCCGGTGGGTGGCCCCTCAGGCGAGGAACAGCAGCCCCACCCCCAGGATGGCCACGAGTGTGCCGGCGATCGACGGCCAGCCGATCTTCTCGCCGAAGACATAGTGCCCGATGGGCACCATGAAGACCGGGGGCAGCGCCATGAGCGTGCTGGCAACGCCAATCTCGGTGTACTGGATGGCAATCAAGGACAACCAGACCCCCACCACAGGCCCGAGCAGGCTGCCGAGGGCGATCGGCCGCAGCGTGGCGCGATCGGCGCGCAGCCTGGCGATCGTCGTGGACGCGCTGCGCTGCAGCCCGGCCAGCAACCAGATGGCCAGACAGGCAGCTGTCACCCGGATGACGTTGCCGGAGAGTGCTGAAAGCCCGGTGGCCAACCCCTGCTTGGAAAGGATCAGGCCGGTCGCCTGGCCGACTGCTGCGCCCAATCCGAACAGGATCCCGATGAGGTAATGCCGTCGGCCGCCGGCCACCTGATTGGAGCCGCGGCTGTCCATCACCACCCAGCCGACACCCGCGATGGTGACGGCGATGCCGAGCAACTGGATCGGGGTCAGGAGCTCGGCAAACACCCAGGCTGCCAGCATGGTGCTGATCACCGGGGCCAGGCTCATCATCAGCATGCCGAGCCGCGCCCCGACGGCGACGTAGGAAGCGAACAAGAATGCATCCCCGATGACGAATCCGATCAGGCCGGACAAGCCGAACCACATCCAGGCCTGCGGAGCGGCATCCCACGGCAGTGGACGGCCAGCCAGCAGCCAGTGCGTCGCCAGCAGCAGGACCCAGGCAAACAGCAGGCGCAGGCGGTTAACGTGCGTGCTGCCGAGCTTGCGGCTGGCGATGGCGAAGAAGGTAGCCGTTGCCGACCAGCAGGCCGAGGTCGCCAGCGCCGCGAATTCGCCGATGTAGCTGGGCATCCGGCGATGTTATCGCAGGGATGGGATTCGATCAACGGTCAAGTGCAAGCTGCGCAAGGGCCTGGCGGCAGAGCCCCTGACGTGTCG
>JBFYRF010000223.1:0-6519 GCA_041302385.1 Anaerolineales bacterium
GTGCTGCTCGTCGCCAAGCTGATGGGCGCGGGCGGAAGCCTGCGAGCCTTGGTCGCCGTCCTGCTGGTGTCGGCCGCACCGCAGGTACTGAACGGGTTGGGCTCCTTCCCCCTGCCCGAAGCCAGCGGCTGGAGCGCGGCCGCCGGCGCGCTCGAGTTCGTGGCGATCTTCTGGGGGCTGGCCATCCTGGTGAAGGGATTGTCGGTGGCGGGGGAGGTGGACCAACGCAAGGCGGTCACGATCGTGGTGGTGACCGCGCTCGTGTTCTACGTGCTGATCCCTTCCATAGTGCTGACGGTCGGCGGCCTGAAGCTGTGGGGGCTCATCCAACTGCTGGGCTAGACCCTCGTCGCGCCGGCTCCATCCCGCGCGGATACCGCGCCGCATCCAGTTCGACCCTGCTGGGCCATCCTCCGTAACGCTCGCTGAAGTCTCCGCCGCTCGTCGTCACAAGGGGCAGCACCCTGCGCTCGGACGATGCCTGCCGCTCGCCGTGAGCGACCCGGTAGGCGTGGCCGGGCGCTTCGACCCGTTTGACCCTTGACCGGACGGCAATGACCGGGAGATCGCTGGCCGCTGTCTGCAGCACCACGATCCCCTCAGCCTGAATCCGCGAGGCGATGGCGAAGACGCGACCCAGGCGGTACAGGCCTGGCAGATCGCCGGCGCGCGCGACGAAGCCCGTTAAGTCCGTGGCGCGGATCAGCCTGCTCATGGCGGACAGCATCCAGATCCAGGGGGTCGGGATACCGATCGGCGGCCAATTGCCCGGCGTTCGTCGGCAGGTTGTCTCCCGGGGCAAGCCTGGCGCTCGAGCGCTATAGCTCAACCGCTTCGCCCAGCTCGGGGAAGTGCACCGCGCCGATCCCGGCCTGCTGGAGTTTGGCTTGAAGCGCGGCCGCCGGCTCGGCCTCGCCGTGGACGAGGTAGGTCTTGCGCAGGGTGGCCTGGGCGGCCTGGGCATATTCGACCAGGAAGGCCTGGTCGGCGTGGGCCGACAATCCATCCAGGCTGACCACCTGGGCTTCGACCCGGTACTCATCGCCGAAGATGCGTACCCGCTTGGCGCCCTCGGCCAATCGGCGCCCCAGGGTATCGGGGGCCATCCAGGAGGTGATCAGGATCGTATTGCGCCGATCGCCGATGTTGTTCTTCAGGTGGTGCAGGATGCGACCGTGCTCGGCCATGCCGGAAGCCGAGATCACAATCACCGGGCCGCGCATGTCGTTGATGGCCTTGCTCTGCTCGACACTGCGCGTGTACGTCAGATCGCCGAAGCCGAAGGGCGAGCGGCGAGCGTCGTTGCCAATGAAGGCCTGGGTCTCTTCATCCAACTCATCCACGTGCTGGCGGAACACAGCGGTCACGTCGATCGCCAGCGGGCTGTCGACGAACACCGGCACGCGCGGCAACTCGCCGCCGTCGATCATCTGATGCAGCCAATAGACCAGTGTCTGGGCGCGTCCGACGGCGAAGGAGGGGATGATCACCTTGCCCTGGCGGTCGAGGGTCTCGGCGACGACCTGGCGCAGTCCCTGGTAGGCCAGGTCCGGGTTGTCGTGCAACTTGTCGCCGTAGGTGCACTCCATCAACAGGACATCGACCTGCTGCGGCAGGATTGGATCGCGCAGCAGCGCCAGGCCGGGCCGGCCGATGTCGCCGGAGAACTGCAGGCGCAGTTTGCGGCCCTTCTCTTCGAGGTCGAGCACGACGGCTGCCGAGCCCAGCATGTGACCGGCGTCCACCAGGCGGGCGATGACGCCCGGGATCGGCTCAAAGGCCTGATCGTAGACGCGGGGCGCCAACTGCTGCGCGGCGCGCTCGGCATCCTGCGCGCTGTACAGCGGCTCAACCGGCGGCTCACCCTTGCGGCTGCGGCGCTTGTTGACGTAGTCGACGTCCGACTCCTGGATCTCGCCGGAGTCGCGCAGCATGAGGTCCGCCAGGTGCGTGGTGGCCGGGGTGGCATAGACCGGGCCAGCGTATCCCTGACGCACCAGGTTCGGCAGGTTGCCCGAATGATCGATGTGGGCATGCGAGAGGATGACGGCATCGATGTCTTTCGGGTCGAAGGGGAAGTTCAAGTTGCGCTGGTAGGTATCGCCGCGCCGGCCCTGGTACAACCCGCAATCCAACAGCAATTGATGGCCGTTGAGGCGCAGCAGGTGGCGAGAACCGGTGACGGTGCGAGCGGCTCCATGAAATGCAAGCTGCATTCAGCCCTCCGGCTGGACGGTCATCCCCATAGAGCGTTGATGATCTCCTGACCGTAGGTCCGGTGCCGCCAGGTCAGGGGCTGCATCATCGGCTTAAGCTCGTCGAGTGTGCGCGGGGCGGAGCGGGCAATGGTCCACAGCATCTCGCGCGGCAGGACCACGTCCGACTCGATCTGGCGCGCTTCGGCGGCGCGTTTGCGCCAGCGGCGCAGCGTCTCGTAGCGTGCCTGGATGATCTGGTCTCCGTTCTCGCTCTTCGGGTGACGCGGGCGCGGTCCGCTGCGGCCGCGGCCGACGGCGGCGAGCACATCGGCGCCGTAGCGCTGGATCTGACGCGGGGTCATGCCCGGGATGGCGGCCAGCTGCTGCACATCGGCCGGCATCGTCCGGGCGATCTGCAGCAGGGTCCGGTCTTCCATCACCTTGAATGGGGGACGATCGAGACGCCGGGCATGCCGGTCGCGCACGGCGTACACCTCGCGCAGCACAGCGGCCTGCTCCGGGTTGAGTTCGCGGGCGTGGCTGATGCTCCAGAAGGAAGGGCGCTCCTCGCGGTGCGGCAGCGCCGTGTGGCTGGCGTAGGCCATGGCTTCGGCTGCCTCGTCGAGGCGGTTCGCCTGGCGCAATGCCTTCTCGAGCCGATTGCGCAGCGGAAGCAGGTAGTGCGTGTCGAGCCGGGCGTAGTCCAGCAGATGTTCGGGGAGCGGGCGCTTGCCCCAGTTGGCGCGCTGACAGCGCTTGTCGAGGGTGACGCCGAACTCCTTGTTCAGGATATCTCCCAGGCCGGTTTCCTTCCATCCCAACGTGCGGCAGGCGATGCGCGTGTCGTAGACATTGCCGACCAGGAAGTCGAAGTCGCGCTTCAGGCACAGCAGGTCGTACTCGGCGGCGTGGAAGACCTTCTCGATCTTCGGGCTGGCCAGCAGCGCACGCAGCGGGGACAGATCGGGAAACGCCAGTGGATCGACCAGGTAGTCGACCTCCGGGGTGGAGAACTGGATCAGGCAGACGCGTTCGGTGTAGGCGTACAGGCTGTTGGATTCGGTGTCGACTGCGATCCGCGGCTGGCGCTTCAGGTTGGCGGCCAGCCGCGTCAACTGCTCCGGCTGCTGAATGACTTCGATGGGGGGGAGGCTGGCCTTCGTCATCGGGAGAATTATACCCACCGGCAACCGAAGGGGGGCATACGACGGCTAGTCAGGCGTGAATAATTTGACAAATAAGGTACCTTATGGTATCTATGGCCAGGAAACCCGGAAGGCGAGGGTCCACTCCCCCAGTACCCGGGCCCACTGTCCTGACAGCTCGACCGAGGAGGTTGCACATGACCGAGGCGCTTGCCGAACCGCAAGCGGGCAGCCCGGCGTCGCCGCCCTTGAGCCGGCGCGAATTCCTCTACTACCTGTGGGGCACCTCGCTGGCGCTTTACCTGGCGGGCTCGGCCGGGGCATTGCTGTTCTTTGCCCTGCCGCGCTTCGAGGAAGGGGAATTCGGCGGGGTAATCACCGTCCCGGTCGAGGACGTGCCGCCGGCGGACAGCCCGCCGGCTGAGTTTGCTGCCGGACGCTTCTGGCTGGTCAACCTGGGGCAGCAGGCGGTCGCCGACCCCCGCCAGCCCGAGGGCCTGGCCGAGGCCCCCGGCGTCAAGGCGCTGTACAAAGTGTGCGTCCACCTGGGTTGCCTGTACCGCTGGGAACCAACCGGCGAGCGCTTCGAGTGCCCGTGCCACGGCTCGAAGTACCTGCTGGACGGCGCCAAGATCGACGGCCCGGCGACGCGCAACCTGGACGTGTTCGTGATCGAAGCCGTCGACGCCCAAGGCAACGTGCTGGCGCGCACCGAGCCGATGGATGGCAGCCGTGAGGGATCGAGCCTGCCGATTCCCCCCGGCACGGTCGCCCTGCGCGTGAACACCGGCGCCAAGATTCAGGGCGCTTCGAGCTCCGTCTAGGCCGAGGGCAACTCCATGGCGATCTTCCGAATGCACATCCCGTTCCTGGATGAGGTCAAGGCCAAGGGACTGCGCCAGGCCGGGCGCGCCAAGGCCGACGACCTGGTCACCCGCGTTACCGCCGGCCTGAATCCGAGCGACGTGCGCGGCTTGCTGCGCGATGACCCGGCGGCCCGCCCCAACCCGCGTCTCACCCCCCACGCCGAGGGCTTCTGGCTGCACATGCGGCCGACCTACTACCATACGCTGGTCGATGGGATCTACCCCACCTTCCGTCTGGGCTGGCTGTCGACCTTCTTCTTTGTCTTCGAGATCATCACCGGCGTCTTCCTGATGGTGTACTACACCCCCTCCCCCGACGCGGCTTACGAGAACATGCTCAACATCCTGGGCAATGTCTTCTTCGGCAGTACGATGCGCGACCTGCACAAGCTCGGGGCAGAGGCCATGGTGCTGGTTGTCGCCCTGCACATGTTGCGCACCTTCGTCACCGGCTCGTACAAGAAGCCGCGCCAGTTCACCTGGGCCACCGGCATCATCCTGCTTGGCGTCACCCTGTTCCTGTCGTTCTCCGGCTACCTGCTGCCCTGGGATCAGCTCAGCCTGTGGGCGGTGACGATCGGCGCCTCGATGGTCGAGGCCTTCCCGCCGGAAGTCGTCGGGCAGACGATGAATCTGATCGTGCGTGGCGGGCCCGAGTTCAATGCCGACGGCCTGCTGCGGTTCTATCTGTTGCACGTCGTGCTGCTGCCGCTGATCGGCATCGTGGCCTTCGGCGTGCACTACTACAAGGTGATCCATCACGGCCACAGCCTGCCGCCCGAGGCGGAGAAGGTGGGCGAGGACACGGCCAAGCGGGTGCCGCTGGACCGCCGGGTGTATTTCATGCCCAGGATCATCACCCGCGAGCTGTTCTACATCGTGGCGCTGGTGTTCCTCTTCCTGGCAGCGGCGACCTTCTTCTACGAAGCACCGCTGGAGATCAAGGCCGACTCCCTGGTCACTCCGTTGCACACAACGGCGCCCTGGTACTTCCTGTGGCTGCAAGGGATGCTCAAGCTGGGCGACAAAGTGATCTGGGGTGTGATCGTCCCCACAGTGCTGATCGGCCTGCTGCTGGTATTGCCGTACTTCGAGGTTGGACCCAGCCGGCGCTATGGCGACCGGCGCATCGGGCTTTCCGTGGCGGCGCTTTCTGTGGCGGCCATCGCTGTGCTGTCCTTCATGGGCACTCCCTGGTATGGAGTCTCGACCTCGGCTGAGCAGGAGGCCGTCGCGACGCTGCTGCCGCAGACCCATCCCGGGCCAGTGCGCGAGACCGAATGGGAGGCCATCGAACTCGGAACGTTCACCGCCAGTCAGTACACCGCTGCGCCCAATCCGGCAATGGCTGCCCTGTTGGAGACGTTCCACGCGGAAGTCCTGAAGGTCAATGACGCCGAACGCAGCCAGGCGGAAGGCTTCATGATCGTTGAGGACTGGCAGACCGACCTCAGGAAAGTCACCTTGCGCGTGGTGTGGACCAATCTGGCCGACAACTCCCCTGGCGAGTACAGCCAGGTGACATACGTGCACCGCCAGGCGGCCTACAACCGCGGAGGTGGGTCATGAAGTGGCAGATCGCCGCCGGGATGTTCCTGGTGCTGGGCCTGATCGTGCTCACGCTCGGGCTGGCGCTGAGCGAGATGCCGCGGATGGAGCTGTTCAAGGCGTCGAACGACGCCCGTGCCGTTGAATCCGGCGCGTTGCTGTTTGAGAACAGCTGCCGCGCCTGCCATGGGCCGCAGGGCAAGGGCATCGAGGGCGTGGCGCCACCGATCAACGCCGCCGATCTGTATGACGGTTCCCGCCTGGCAGCGGTCGGCTGGTCGGGCACGACCGAGGACTACGTGCGCAATGTAATCGCCGCCGGCCGTCCTGTCCCCTCCGCCGGGACTACCTACCCACAGCGCATGCCGACCTGGAGCGACCGTTTCGGTGGTCCGTTGCGCGACGACCAGGTCGATTCGCTCGTGGCCTTCATCATGAATTGGGAAGACCGCGCCCTGGCCGAGGGTGGCGGCGCTGCGCCGCCACCGGTCGTCGAAGGCGCAGTGGGTACCGACCTCACCGTGTCCCTCCCCGAGGGCGACGCTGTGCGCGGACAGCAGTTGGCCGAAGGCGCGTTGGGCTGCTCGGGATGTCACGTGCTGGCCGATGTCGGGCCGGCCTGGAATGCCGTCGGTGACCAGCCCGGCGTTGGCACGCGCGCAGCGACGCGCTTCACCCAGGACGACTACACCGGCCAGGCGGCCGACGCCCAGCAATACCTGGTCGAGGCGGTGGTCCAGACCAATGCGTTCATCGTCTCCG
>JBFYRF010000235.1:0-16240 GCA_041302385.1 Anaerolineales bacterium
GGGGAGCGGCGCCGATCCCACCTTGCTTGAGGGCTACCTGGCCGTCGGGCGGGCCTACACCGAGTTAGAGCAGTTCAGCGCCGCGCAGTGGCCGCTGGAAACCTATGTAGCCTACAACCAGGAAGACCCGCGGGGTTGGGCGTATCTCTCCCGGGCGCTGGCCGGCAACGGCCAGGCCGAGCTCGCCATCGAGTTCGCCGACCGCGCACTCGAGATCAAGGAGCGCTACGCGCTGGCCTACCTCGCCCGTGCCTATGCCTATCTTGAGCTCGACGACGGACAGAACGCTCTGGATGATTTGCTCAATGCCAGGCGCTACGGTGTCGAGACTTACGCCAATCATTATGCGCTCGGCAAGGCTTACTACTTGGTTGGGGACTACCGCGAGGCGCTCAATTGGATCAACTTGTCGATCAGCGAGACGCTGGTCGAGCGGCGGGTGGCGGAAGGATACGTCCTGCGGGCGTTGGTCTATGAGAGCCTGACACCGCCACAGACCCAAGATGCCATTCTCAACTGGCGCTGGATCCTCGACCTCAAGGGATCGTCGCCCGAAGCGCGCGCACTGGCCGAGGAGCATCTCTTCCAGCTGACCGGCGTGCGGCCGACGCGCGCACCGACCAGCGCCAGCCCGCTGCCCAGCGCCACACCGACGCGCACCACAACGCGCACCCCCACGCCGACGCGCACCCCCGCCACCCCAGCTTCGATCCCTCCCACGGACGGCATCACGCCCTGACAGGCCGTCATGCCCCCCTCCCTCTCATCTGACAGGCGAGGCCCTTTGCTGTCCCGGGGCAGCCAACTCGGCGGCATCGGACTGGCCTACGGCCTGATCGGGCTCGTCTGTCTCGGCTTCGGCTTGATCCGCCTTCCTCCGACGGCGGATATTCTGCCTGAGTTGGGCATATCCGTCGCTCTGATCGCGCTGGCGTGTGCCTTCCCCTTTCCGCTTGGCAGGGTCCAAACCGGCCTGGGATTCATCCCGGCCCTCATCCTGGCTTACGGATCGGGCCCCGAGGCGGTTCCTTGGGCGCTGCTCCTGGGAACTGGATTGGGGACAGCCCTCGATGTGAGTCTGCACCCTGGCTCCGATCGAAAGGGCGTGGCGTTTGGTTGGGGTTGGACGCGCAACGCGCTGACTCAGGCCGTCCCCACGCTGGTGCTATCGTTGCTCTCGCTCTGGCTGCTGCCTGCCTCGCAAGGCAACTTGACGCTGGCGGACCTGCTGCCGCAGGCCCTGGCCTGGCTACTGTTCATTGCGATCTTCGTATTCTCTCACTGGCTGCTGCTCCCGGTCGGCCACCCCCGGACATTGCGCACAGCGGAGTGGGAGGGTCTGGCGGGCCTTGCACTGATTCCCCTCCCCTACGCCGCCTTAGCGGGCTCGGCCTTCGGCCAATGGGGCGCGGCCGCGCTGGTGATTTTCGGGGGCGTGCCGGCCGGCCTCTCGCCGATCATTCGGCGCTTGATCCTCACGCAGCGCGACCTGGAGCGCCGGCTCGCCGAACTCTCGACAGTCGGCAAGATCAGCCAGGTGATCCAGAACAGCCTGGACAAGGACACGGTGCTCAACGCGATCTTCGTGCAGGTCTCGACGCTCATGGGGGTGGAGAATTTCTATCTGGCCGTGCTGGATGAGCAGGGCCAACACCTGACCTATCCCCTGGCGGTCAAGAACGGCGTGCGCCAGGCGTGGCCCGATCGGCCGCTGGCGGACCGGCTCACCGACCGCGTGATCCGCTCGCGTGCGCCGATCCTCATCCCTCGGGATGCGGCTCAGGCGCTGCGCTCGATGGGAATGCCCGAGTTGGGCAATCCGCCGGAGGCGTGGCTGGGGGTGCCCCTGGTGACCACCGGCGCCACGCTGGGCTGTCTGGCGGTCTTCCACCAGGACCCCGGTCGCTCGCTCTCGACTGCTGACCTTGAAGTGATGCTGACCTTGGCCGGACAGGCTTCGGCAGCATTGGCCAACGCCGAGTTGTTCGAGCAGGCGCGCACGCGAGCAGAGAGCCTGGACACAATCAACAAGGTCACCATGGCCCTGCGTTCGACGCTCGACTTCGACCACACGCTCGAGTTGATCAGCAGGGCGCTGGCGGACATCTCGGGCTCAGAACGAGTGGCGGTGTTTCTGCACGACGCCCTCAGGCATCAGCTCTTCCTGGCACGCGCCAGCGGGTTGAGCGATTCCTTCCTGGCCGCCTCGATGGTGATCGGGGTCGACGAGCCGCTGCGGGCTCGCGCGTTTCGCCAGCAGGCCGTGCTGCCCATCGACCTGACCCAGGTAGACGGGGCCGAGGCGCACGAGCTGGATGCCCTTCGCAACGAAGGGATCCGGTCGATCCTGCAGCTGCCGCTGTCCACCCCCGAAGGTTCCCAGGGACAGGTATCGATCTACTTCGACGGCCCGCTCCAGCTGACGCCAGACCGGTTCGCCGTGCTCGAGACGATCGCCGGTCAGGCGGGGCTGGCAGTTGCGATGTCCCGTCAGCACGCAGAGACCGATCAGGCGCTGCGCCGGCAGCTAGCGCAGATCTCAGCCCTGGAGGCGATCAGCCGCGACATCAACAGCACGCTCAGCCTCGAGGAGCTGCTGGAACGGGTGCTCGGACACGCGCTGCGGTATGCCGGGGCCTCGGTGGGGCAGATCGCGCTGCTCGACGGGCGCACCGGGGAGTATCGCACCCAATGCAAGGCCGAGCCGATCCCAGGAACCGGGAGGCTGAAGCTGGCCCAGCCGGAGGACCACCGGGAAAGCCCGCTTGCCTGGCTGGCACGACGCGACGACCCGATGATCCTCGCCGAGCGTTCGGAGCTTCCGGGGGTCGAGCCGCTGATCGGCGCACGCACAGAGAGCGTGCTGGCTGTGCCGATTCATCACCAGGGCAAGCGGTTGGGGGCCATCCTGGTGGAGAGCCCGCAGCCTGCGGCGTTCAACCTGGAGCAATCACGCTTTCTGGCGCAGCTCGCCGCCGAGGCGGCAGTGGCGCTGGCCAATGTCCGCCTGTACGAGCAACTGGAGGCCCGCCTCAGGGAACAGTCGCTGCTCTTCCAGATCAGCGCCGAACTGGCGCAGGCTGTCGACAGCAACAGCATTGGCTACGCCGTTGTGGAAAGCCTGGGCAGTGCGCTGGGCGCCGACCGGGTTCGGCTGTATCAGCTCGATCCGGAGACCGGCGGGCTCGGGCTGCGGGCCCAGGCGACCGGCGGCAGGGCCAGCGCGTTGCCGCCTGCAGCGGATCGCCAAGCGCCGGCGCATGTGCAAGCCAGTTACGGAGAAGGTCGCTTGGTCCAGGTGGAGCCTGAGCCTGGCGGCGGCGAGGGCGGCCAACTGCAGGTCAATTCTCAAACCCTGATGACGGTCGCAGCCGTCCCGGTGCTGGCCGCGGAGCAGGCCCTGGGTGCGATCGAGCTCGGCTGGCTGCGCGCGTTCCAGCTCGACGATAGCCACATCCGTATGGCCATGACCATTGCCAGCCAGGCGGCGGTTGCCCTCCAGGCGGCAGCACTCTTCGCCCGCATCAAGCAGAGCAACAACCGGCTGCTGGCCGTGCTCAACTCCGCGCATGAGGGCATGCTGATGGCGGATATCAGCGGCAGAGTGCTGATCGTGAACCCACAGCTCGAAGCCCTGACCGGCCTGCCTGCGCCCGAGCTCATTGGCAGGTCGCTCTCCGACTCTGAGCTGGCACTGGCGCAGCGCCTGGGCTACTCGCAGGCCGAGGTCGACAGTCTGTTGGCTGACCTTCGCCAGGGCGCGGCAAAGCCGGGTCCCAGCCATGAGTTCGACAGCCAGCTCGACCGGCCGCGCTCGCTCGAGCGCTCGGAAGCGGCGGTGCGTGACGCCCAGGATCTCCTGATCGGCTGGCTGGTCGTTCTGCGCGACAACTCCGAGCAGCAGGCGCTGGATCGGGCACGCGAGCAGTTGACCGAGATGATCGTCCATGACCTGCGCAGTCCGTTGACGGCGGTACTAGGCAGCCTCAAGCTGCTCCAGGCCAGTCTGCGGCCGGACGAGCGGACGGCACTCACCGACCAGGCTCTCGCCGTGTCGCAGCGAAGCTGCCAGCAGATGATGGAAATGGTCAGTTCCCTGCTCGACCTGGCCAAGCTGGAGAGCGGTGAGTTCCGATTGCGCTGGGAGCAGGTCGCGCTGGACAACCTGTGCCAGGACCTGATCGCGCTGCACATCCCGGAAGCCAACGCCCTTGGGATCATCCTGGCACTCGAGGTGCAGACTGACCTGCCAGCGATCCGCGCCGACGGCGGCATGGTCCGCCGCTGCCTATCGAACCTGCTGGACAATGCGCTGAAGTTCACCCCGCAGGGCGGCCGGGTCACGTTGAGTGTTGAGCAGCGGCAGGACCAGCAGGTGGTGGCGGTCGAGGACACTGGTCCGGGCGTGCCACCCGAGTACCGCGAGCGGATTTTTGAGCGCTTCGGCCAGATCCCGGGCGCGGCCGGCCGCCGCCGGGGAACCGGGCTCGGCCTGCCATTCGCCCGGCTGGCGGTCGAAGCCCATGGCGGCTCGCTCCGCGTCGGGGACGGCGCCGAAGGCGGCGCCCGCTTCGAGATCATGCTCCCCGCATCCGCCTCCCCGGAGAAACCCACAGCTTGACGCGCGGCCCAACCGAGTTTCGCAGCAACTCGGGTAGCCTATGCGCAATGCAGCCAGGCGACCCGCTCGATGGACTCAGCCTCCGTCTCCCTTGCCAGGCTGATCTGCCCTTTCGGGAGCGCCGATCCCAGCCCTTCGGCAGCGGCTGGACAGATATTGGGGATGCAGGTAAAATGACCCCCTGCAATCTGCACTCAGCCTGGAGGCCACGTTGGCGAACACCCAATCGGCGAAGAAGCGCATGCGCCAGAATCCCAAGCGCCAGATGCGCAACAAACGAATCCGAACCCGTGCGCGAACGTTCGTCAAGAACGCCCGGGAGGCCATCGAGAGCGACCCGCAAAGCGCCGACGCCGCAGCGGTGTCCGCGTTGCGCGAGCTGGACAAGGCGGTTTCGCGGGGTGTCATTCACCGCAATAACGCCGCCCGGCGCAAGAGCCGGCTGCTGAAGGCGCTCAACCAGGCCAAGAACCCGCGCTAGGTCTCTCGCCTGGCTGGAAGCGGCAATTCTCGCGCGGCGGCACCTCCTCAGGGTGCCGCCCTGCTGTTCCCGACGGCGGGGCGTCCCAGCCCGCATGCTATAATCGCCCCGCATGTTCGAAGCCGAACTCGACCAAGTCGGCGAACAGGTTTGCGCTAGCCTGCGCCGGCTGGGTTCCGTCCCCCCAGAGCGAATCCAGTGGATCCCCATCCCGTTTGCCGGGCAGTGGGGCTTCGGCACAACAGCCTGTTTTCAGGCCGCAGCGGCGGAAGCGCGCCAGCCCAACTCAGAGGTCGGACGCCGCGCCCAGGAGCTTGCCCGGGAGGCCGTAGTCGGTATCCACTTGCCGGCGGGAGTGGCCCGCCTCGCCGCCGAGAAGGCCTACATCAATGCCTACCTGGATCCGGCGGTCTTTGCCCGGCGCGTTGTCGACCGGGTCATCGACCAGGCAGACGAGTTTGGGCGCGGCCAGCCCAAGGGCGAACGGGTGATGGTCGAGTACTTCCAGCCGAACACCCATCATTCGATCCACATCGGCCACGCGCGTGCCGCCTTGCTCGGCGAATCGCTCGCCCGTTTGGTCCAGTTTGCCGGCTTCGATACGATCCGCGCCTCGTACCCGGGAGACATGGGGCTGGGCGTCATCACCTGCATGTGGGCCTATCTGCGCTTCTATCAGGGGCAAGAACCCGAGGGCATCCACGAGCGCGGGCGCTGGCTGGCCAGCCTCTACGCCGAGGCGACCCAGCTCATCACCCCAAGCGACGACGAGACCGACGCCGAACGTGCACAGCGCGAGGCCTACGACGCCGAGCGGCGCGAGCTCTACCGCCGCTGGGACGCCGGCGACCCGGAAGTTCGCCAGCTCTGGCTGAAGACCCGCCAGTGGAGCCTGGACGAGCTGAATGACGTCTTGCGCATGCTCGACATCCAGATGGACGTCTTCTTCTTCGAGAGCGACGCCGCCGCCGAGGGAAAGGAAATCGTCGACGAGCTGATCCGCCTAGGAATCGCCCAGGATGAGCGCTCTTCCGGCGGCCCAGTCATCGTCAAGATCGACGACAAACTGGGCCTGAAGAAGGAGAAGTACCGCACGGCGGTCATCCTGCGCAGCGATGGCACGACGCTCTACCTGACCAACGACCTGGCCCTGGCCAGGCGCAAGTTCGAGGACTACCACGTCGACCGCTCGATCTACGTGGTCGATGTGCGCCAGAGCCTGCACTTCCAGCAGGTATTCAAGATCCTGGAGCTGTGGGGTTTCCCCGAGGCGGCCAAGTGCTACCACCTCGCATTTGGTTTCGTCTCCCTGCCAGCAGGTGCGATGTCCTCCCGCAAAGGGAACGTCGTGTTCTTCAAAGACGTGGCCGACGAGGCCGTCCGACGGGTGCTGGAGGTCATCGAAGAGAAGAACCCGGATCTGCCCGCCGCCGTGCGGGCCGAGGTTGCCACCCAGGTCGGTTTGGGGGCGCTGGCCTACGCCATGCTCTCGGTCGATAACACCCGGGACATCGTCTTTGACCTGGACACCGCCCTGAGCTTCGACGGCCAATCCGCCCCCTATATCCAAAACGCCCACGTCCGGGCCTGTAGTATCCTCAAGAAGGCTGGCCGAGTTCCGGTGGCCGCCGACTTCGCTTATCCGCTCGAGCCGCTCGAGACCGAGCTGATCGACCTGATGGCGCGCTTCCCGTCGGCGGTGCAGCAGGCGGCCCTGGACTACAAGCCGCTGCACATGGCGAACTACGCCTACGAATTGGCCCGCACCTTCCATGCCTTCTATCACGCCGTGCCCGTGCTGCAGGCCGGCGCTCCGGAGACCATCGACGCCCGGCTACGCCTGACCGCCGCCGCGCGCCAGACGATCGCCAACAGCCTGCGCCTGCTGGACATCCAGGCGCCAGAGAGCATGTGACCCTGATCCGGGCGTGAGGCATTGCTGCGGCGTGCCTCACGCCAACACCACCAAGGAGACTCGACGATGAATCGGACCCGCGTGATCATCATGGGTGCAGCCGGGCGGGACTTCCACAACTTCAACGTGTACTTCCGCGATCGCCAGGAGTACGAGGTGGTGGCCTTCACCGCCACCCAGATCCCGAACATCGAGGGACGGCTCTATCCCGCCAGCCTGGCCGGACCGCTGTACCCGCGCGGCATCCCGATCCATTCCGAGAGTGAACTGGTGCCCCTCGTCCACAAGCACCGCATCGACCAGGTGGTGTTCGCCTACAGCGACGTGTCGCACGAGTTTGTCATGCATCGGGCGTCGCAGGTGCTGGCGGCCGGGGCGGACTTTCGATTGATGGGCACGGCTTCGACCCAGATTCCTTCGAGCAAGCCCGTAATCTCGATCTGCGCTGTGCGCACGGGCAGCGGCAAGAGCCAGACCACCCGCCGCGTGGCGACGATCTTGCGGGCGATGGGGCTGCGGGTTGCCGCCGTGCGCCACCCCATGCCGTACGGCGACCTGGCGGCTCAGGCGGTTCAACGCTTCGCCGACTACAAGGACCTGGCCGCCCACAACTGCACCATCGAGGAGCGCGAGGAATATGAGCCGCACCTCGCGATGGGCGTGATTGTGTATGCTGGCGTCGACTACGAGCGCATCCTGCGCGCGGCTGAGCAGGAAGTGGATGTCATCCTATGGGACGGCGGCAACAACGACCTTCCGTTCTTCAAGAGCGACCTGCAGATCGTGGTCGTCGATCCCCATCGACCCGGCCACGAGCGCACCTATCACCCGGGGGAGACGAATCTGGTGGCGGCCGATGTGGTGGTGATCAACAAGGTCGACTCGGCCGACGCAGAGGCGGTCCTGCAGGTGCGCCGCAACATCGCCGCAGTGAATCCCGGCGCCACGGTGATCGAAGCTGCCTCACCGATCTTCGTCGATCACCCAGAGCAAGTGCGCGGCAAGCGGGTCTTGGTCATCGAGGATGGCCCAACGGTCACCCATGGCGAGATGGGCTACGGCGCCGCCTGGGTGGCCGCCCAGCGCCTCGGAGCGGCGGAAGTGATCGACCCGCGCCCCTTCGCCCGCGGCAGCATCGCCGGCGTCTACCAGAAGTACCCAACCCTGGGGCGTGTTCTCCCTGCCATGGGCTACGGCAAGAAGCAGATGAAAGAACTGCAGGACACGATCAACCGCTCGGACGCGGATCTGGTCCTGATCGGCACGCCGATCGATCTGGGCCGGCTGATGAAGATCAACAAGCCTGCCCAGCGGGTGAGCTACGATCTGCAGGAGATCGGCACCCCGACGCTGGAGGACGTGCTTCGCCGTCACTTCGGCGGCGCCTAGTCGCCGCCCAGCCCGCGCCGGCCCGGGGCGCGACGGAGACGACCGCTCGTACGCCTGGGCCGACGGAGCCAGGAAGGCTATGCCTGCACGCCGCTACCGGCCGCCTGCGCTGACGTTGGATTGGCCTGGCCGCTGGGAGGGCGAGCCGGGCGCGCCGGCGGATCTGACCTGCTTCTCCCGCTCGCCGGCCGCCGCCTGCCCCAGCCTCCCCCCCGACAATCGCCTGCTCTTTGCCGACAACTTGGGCGCCATGCTGGCTCTGCTGGGCAGCCACGCGGGCCGGATCGACCTGATCTACGCCGACCCGCCCTTCCTCACCGAGCGCACCTACCCCGTGCGTGTCGGTGCCGGCGAAGACTCGCGCCGACCCGCTACCTGGAGGACCGAGCACGGCTTCGCCGACCGCTGGGCAGGGCTTCCGGGCTATCTCTCGATGCTCGAGCCGCGCCTGCTGGCCATGTATCACCTGCTCGCTCCGACCGGCACGCTGTACCTTCACCTGGACTGGCACGCGGCCCCATATGCCAGGTTGCTGCTCGATCAGATTTTCGGCCGACAGTCGCTGGTCAACGAAGTGATCTGGGCCTACCACGGCCCATCGCCAATCCGACGCGCCTTCAATCGAAAGCACGATACCCTGCTCGTCTATGCCAAGAGTCCGCAGTACTACTTCGATCCGGATGCGGTGCGGGTGCCTTACGACCCGGCGACTGTCCGCACCTTCCGCAACTCCCCCAAGGCCGGCTTCGGCAAGGTGCCCGATCTCGAGCGCGGGAAGGTGCCGGAGGATTGGTGGTATTTCCCAGTCGTCGCCAGATTGCACAACGAGCGGACGGGGTATCCAACTCAGAAGCCGGAGGCGCTGCTTAAACGCGTCGTGCTCGCCTCCTGTCCACCAGGGGGGATCGTGCTCGATCCATTCTGCGGCTCGGGCACCTCACTGGCCGTCGCCTGCGGCGCGGGACGGCAGGCGATCGGCATCGATCGTTCCCCCCTCGCCTTCTGGACGAGCTACCGCCGACTGCTGCTTCTTCCGGAGCCTCCCGCCCTCTCCTTATGGCAGGACCAGCCGCTGCCGCAGGGGCCACGTCCCATCGCCAGCTTGGGAGAATCACCGCAAGGCGGACATGTCGACCTGCTGGGCCTGCGCGGCGGCGGTCGACACGCCTTTCCCGACGATGTCGTGCTCTGGGAGGCATCCTGGCAGCCGGCGGGGTCGGCGGTTCCGAGTCGGTTCGCCCACTCCCGCCGCTGGCGTTCGCCCGACCTGCCGCTGCGCATTGCAGGCATTCCTGCGGGAACGCAGCACGTCGAGGTGCGGATCGTCACCTTGCGGGGAGAAAGCGGGGAGGCGTCTGCGCTGGTTGAGCGCCGCCGCTAGGCGTGCTTCGGCTCTGCCAGATCGAGCCGATATCCCATTCCGCGCACCGTCTTGAGGTAGATCGGCTGGCGCGGGTCTGGCTCGATGGCCTGACGTAGCCAGCTCATGTGAACGTCCAAGGTGCGGGTGTCTCCGGTGTAGTCGGTGTGCCAAACCTGGCGAATCAGCACCGGCCGGGTCATCAGCCGGCCCGGGTTGTGCAGGAAGATCTCCAGGAGCTTGGTCTGCTTGGGGGTTAGCCGCGATTCTTTGCCGCGGCAACGAACCGTACGCTGCGCCAGGTCCAGTGCGATGGGCCCAACCTGCAGCGTGTAGTTGCCCTTGGCCGGAATGACACGCGCCACGCGGTTGATCAGCTTGCGCGGTGTCAGCGGATGCGCGAGGGTGACGCTGGCTCCGCTCCCGGGGTCTGCCGCCGTCCCGTACGGCACTACCAGGATGATCGGCACTCCGTTCAACTGGGAGCGGACGGTGCGGCACATCCGACCCCCACTCGTGTTCATCGAGGCCGCGTCAAGGACGATCAGATCTGGCGCCTTCTGCAGGCTCTCCGCCAGCGCTGACAGCACCTGAGTGTGGCGAGTGACCAGGAATCCCTTCTTCTCCAGTGCACGGGCGAAGGATGCAGCGCTCGCACGCTGACTCTCGATCAGCAGGATGTGGCTACCGGGCAAGTGGAACCCCCGCAGAATCTGTCGCAGCTTGCTGAACGATCGGCTGCCTGAGATGCACCGTGATTATAATGCCCACCCCGTTCCAGGTGAACGGGACTTTGGTATCTGTCCACGCTGCCGTAGAATTGCTGCAGCGAAACCGCGCCTTGCGTGAGGTTGCAGCACGATGCCCCCATCCACTCCCGCGCCCGTCCTCGGCGTGATCGGCCCGGTGCGGGTCGCCTATGGCATCACTCCGGACGGAGGCGTCCATCTGGCGCAACCTGGAGGGAGCGCCCTGTACGCCGCAGGGGGCGCCAAGGTCTGGGCAGACCGTGTGACCGTGGTGTCCAGAGCCAGCCAGGCCACTCGATCAGAACTCTCGCCGATTCTCACCGCAAACGGGATTGACCCCTCGCAGATACGCCTCATCCCAGGGGATGAGAAGGAGTTGGAGTTCCACGCTACGCGCTCATCCGGTGACGCCGAGGCAACCAACCCATCGTCCCACTTCCTGCGGGTGGGGCGCCCGCTCCCCAAGGAACTACTGAGCTTCCGCCAGCCGGATCGCTCCGTGCCCCTGGATGCGCCCCCGGGCGAGTTGGCGATTCGAGAGGCTGACCTTCCCTCTGGGACGCACGACTGGCAGGCGGCCCATCTGACCGCGATGGAGTACTTCTCCCAGGCCACCCTGCCCGCCAGGCTGCAGGAGCTGGGTGTCCGGCGTATCAGCCTCGATCCAAACCCCGGCCTGATGGACCCCGCCCGGCGGGGGGAGCTGGCCACCGTGCTGCGCTCTCTGCACGCCTTCCTCGCCCGCGAGGAGGAGGTCCTATCGCTGTACCGGCCTCGCCAGCCGGACCTGTGGGAATGTGCCGAGGAGCTGTCAAGCCTGGGACCGTGGATCGTGGTGATCAGGCGTGGACCGCTCGGCGCATGGGTCTGGGACGCGATTTCCCGAACTCGCTGGAACGTGCCGGCCTACGCGGCCGCCGAGCGGGATCGATTCGGTGCAGGCGATGCCTTCTGCGGCGGATTCATCGCTGGCCTGGCGCTGACCGATGATCCTCTCCAGGCCGCCTTGCGCGGGGCGATCTCGGCCGCGCTGGCGATTGAAGGCTTCGGCGCAATGTATCCCCTCGGCGCCGCGTTGGGCCTGGCCAAGGCCCGCCTGGACGCGCTGAGCGACCAGGCGCGCAGGGTCTAGCGCATGGAACTATCCCGCCTGCTCGATCGATGTGCTGCCATCCAGTCGATCCCTTCACCCACCTTCGCTGAGGCGGAGCGGGCGTCGGCGATGCAGGCGCTCTTCCACCACTCGGGCCTGAGTGAGGTCGAGATCGACTCCGTTGGCAACGTGTATGGCCGGCGCGGGGCCGGGCCTTCCCCCATTGTGCTCGTGGCCCACTTGGACACCGTCTTCCCTGCGGCAACCGACCTGCGCCTGACCCGAAGCCGCCAGCGCTGGGTCGGCCCCGGCGTGGGTGACAATGCCTTGGGCCTTGCAGCACTGGTCGAGCTGGCCATGGATCTCACGCATCCGGAACCAGAACGGGCAGTGTGGCTGGTCTGTACGGTGGGAGAGGAGGGCCTGGGCAATCTGCGCGGCATGGCGCGCGTCGTCGAGCGATTTGGCGCGGCGCCTGCGGCCTACATCGCCCTCGAAGGCATGTCCCTCGGCCACATCTACACTCGGGCATATCCTATCCGCCGGTACCGAGTTCAGGTCGAGGGGCCTGGGGGACACGCGTGGATTCACGCCGGCAGGGCTTCGGCCATCAACCAACTGCTTCGGCTTGGAGGTCGGCTGCTCGATCTGCCCTTGCCATCGGATCCCAAGACCTCGCTGAACATCGGCCAGCTCGCCGGCGGGACGGGAGTCAACGCCATCGCCCGCCAGGCCTGGATGGAGTTGGAGATCCGCTCGGAGGATGGCGGTCAGCTGGCTGAGTTCTCCGCCAGCGTGGAAGGCGAGCTGAAGGGTCCTTGGCCAGAGCAGGTGGAAGTCGAGGTGGAGGTGATCGGCGTCCGCCCGCACGGGGCGATCCCCGAAGATCATCCGCTGGTGCAGACAGCCTGCCGGGTGCACCAGGAAGTCTGCGGTCGCCCGGCGCAGCTCACCGGGGGATCGACCGATGCCAGCCTGCCACTCAGTCTGGGCTACCCTGCAATCTGCGTCGGGGTCACGACCGGCCGCAATGCGCACACCCTGATGGAGAGCATCGATCTGCAGCCGCTGACGTGCGGCTATGCCAGCTTGCTCCGCCTGGTGCGCGAGCTTTCCACGATCCGGGCGTGAAGCTTCGGTTCGCCGGGCGCGCCCCCCGCTCCGTCCGCTTGCAGAATCCCGAAGCGATCTGGTTGGCATTCGGCGCGCCATCCAGGCGGCGCAGCTTTAGAGCGACCGTGCTTTTCTCACGTTGCAGTTGGGGCTGGCTTTGCCCCGGGGCTACGATTGGGGAGGGCCGGCTGGCGCCCCCGACCTCAACCCACCTCGACCAGCACCTTGAGTTGGCCCGAGTTGTCATGAAGATCGACGTCATGGATGTGCAGTTCGAGCGTCGCGGACTCGCCGATCCTGTGCTGAAACTCACCGCCAACCGGGAAGGGATTTGAGGCGCTGACGCGCCCGATCAGGGCGGCGTGAGAGACCGCCTGGATCACGTTGCAGCGGCAGCGCGGGTCCCCGCCGGAACCGATCGCATCGAACGCTCCCCCGGGCCAGGGCGACCATGCTCCTCCGATCTGGGTGATCGTCACAACCTCGCCTGCGGCGAGGTGCACCCCTGTCCCCTGCCAGCCGCGTGCTGCTTCAACCTCGACCACCACGCTCTCGCGGTTGAACGGGCTCCTCGGCAGCAGGACTCAGGCCAGCACAGTCAACGGGACCAGGATCAGAGGATTGAACGTGCGCCGTAGCGCATGCCTCCCCCACTGCAAAGAGATCGGATGGAGCTCGGGCGCATCATGGCGCAGCTGCAGGTGTGCTGACCGCAATCGCTGTCGGGGTGGGCGTGGCAACCTCGAGAATCTCAAACGCCGAGGATGCCCGCCACTGCTCGCCGAGGAACAACTGGATGACGTAGGTCCCTGGCTTCCAGCCATCTGGAGGTTCACACTCGGTGTAGCCGTACCCTCCCGTCCCGCCATCCCAGATCTGGGTCTCGACGCATACCACCTG
This sequence comes from Anaerolineales bacterium, assembly GCA_041302385.1. Classification (GTDB taxonomy): domain Bacteria; phylum Chloroflexota; class Anaerolineae; order Anaerolineales; family E44-bin32; genus PFL42. The sequence continues at coordinate 13,622 of JBFYRF010000235.1, forward strand.
CCCACCGCGCAGCCACAAGGCTGTCCAGCGAAGCCCATTCAGCAGTTGGTCATAGGTGAAGACCCCCAACAGTCTGGGAGGCGGGTTGGACCAGGTCAGGCTGCCATCCAGTGGCTGGTACTCATTCAGCCGGCTGGCGACCACGATCGGGCTGAAGGCCGCGGCCGCCGGGGGGGTGACGGTCTCGCGCACGAGCACGGCAATCGGCGGCGGAAGCATCGGTCGAGGCGTCGGGGTAGTTGTGTAGGTTTCGCGTGGGGTCAGCGTGATCGTCGGTGTCTGCGTTTGGGTCGAAGTCAGCGTGACGGTGGGACTGAGAGTGACCGTCGGCGTCGGCGGGTACACCCGGTGGCCCACCTGGCGGCCAAACGTGCCCGAGATTACGCCGGCCAGCAGCAGGGCAGCACCGGCAGCGATCCAGCGCCAGCCCCGGCGCAGCCGATCCCGCCGCAGGTTGTGGAACTGCAGCCCCCGCGAGCCGCTGAGGAAGCGCCAGCCGAGCAGGGCGGCTCCAGCGCCGGTGAGGACCAGGGCCAGACTGACGATCGGTACGAGGCGGTCAACGTTCATGTCTTGCGCCGCTCACCCTCCGCCCCTGCCCGCGCATCGGCCCAGGGGGCTCCTTCGACCAGCCTGGCCTGTCCTTCGAGTTGACAGCGGCCGGTCACGGCCAGGTCGAGGCAGTATACCCCGGGGCCTACCGGCCGCGCCGGGATTGGCGCTCCGTCGAGTGCGATCTCAGCCCCGCCTCCAGGAAGCGCCAGCCAGACCCTTCCGGCTGCCGGGTGGGTCGGTGCAAGCTCCGCTTTGAAGGAGGTGGCATCCGCCGACCACCTGGCGACGATCCTTCCCTGCGAGGCGTGCAGCGTGTCGCCTAACCAGGAGGGCCCTGGCATCACAGGGCGCACGGCGACCCAAGCCGTTCCGTGCGCTGGGATCCGGCCAAGCGCCAGCCGGTCCCGCTGTACGCCGCAGTAGGCCGAGCGCCAGAAGTCCACCACATGCCGTCCGGCGGGCAAGGGCTCGAGCCCAATGTCCTCCCAGGCCAGGTCTGCATCGGCATCCCAGCGATCCCAATTCACGCGGGCGACGAGCGTCCACGCGCCCACCGCCCCAGTGAGCTCGAGGACGACCGTCGTCGGATGGTCGGTAATTGCCCAATCCCGCACTTGAGCGCCATCGGGCAACAGTGGCAGCAGCCGGCTGAGCCACGCCAGGCGCGACTCAGGCAGCGATGGCAGGTGATCGGACACGATCATCGATCCGGCCAACATCGAATTGACCGTGAGCATGGTCTGCGCCTCCGCTTCCGTCAGGCGCGATGCCACGCCGGGCGTGCCGTGCATGCCCGCTCTGCCGGCTGGCCGGAGCAGGACGCAGTCGGCATCGTTCACCCACCAGCGCCGGTGGAGATGAGCTCGGCTCAATGCATTGCGCAGCGCGTTACGCACAGCGGGAAACTCGGGGTCTCGCCGGGGCAGTGCCGGAACGCCGGGATAGCTCGGGTTCCAACCAATCGCTACATCGGGGCCGATGCGCATGCTGTCGAACACCCCGATCCCCGGCCCGAGCGGCCCCCCGCAGCCGAGCAGGTGCGTGGCCGGGCCAGCCGCAAGCCGGATGTCTTGCATCACTTGCGAGTACGCTTGCGCACGCGTTCGGGAACGATCCTGCCGCTCCCCGATCAACGCCCCCGCATACAGGAAGTCGAGCTTCAGGTAGCGGAAGCCCCACGCCTGGGCGGCAGTCTGAACCGTATGGCGGATGAACTCCCTGACCTCGGGGTGGCTGACATCGAGCGCTCGGGTGCGGAGGCCCCAGGTGTACCCAATGCCCACAGGGGCGCCGCTGTGCTTGCGCAGGATCCAGTGCGGGTGGTCGCGGGCAAGGCGCGAGTCGTGGGCAGCAACGAACGGCGCAATCCACAGGCCTGGCGTGCCGCCGGACTGCGCAATCCCTCGGCTGACCACTTCGAGCGGAATGTCGAAATCCGAGTGGGTGTGCTCCCAGTCGCCGACATGCGACTCATATCCATCATCGAGCTGGACAATCTCCAGCGGGTAACGCACGCGATTCTGCGCAACCCAATCCACGTTCTGCGCCAAACGGTCACCCCTCACCTTGGCAAAGAACTGGTACCACGAGCACCATCCCGTCGGTGACACCGCGCCCTTTCGGGCGCCGTTCTCCTTGGCTACTGCGCACAGGTAGGGATCGAGCGCCAGTGGCTTCTGCAGATCGACCAACTGCAGGCACGCCCAATCGCTGGCCAGGCTGGCGGACGGACCGAGAACAATACCGTCCGCCGGAGAAACCAGCTCGAGCGACGATGCCTCCGAGCGAAGCCGTGCGTGCACCTGGCCAAACATCTGGCGCTGCCCCAGAAACCCCGCCAGCAAACCGACCTTCCGCTCTGGGTGGAGCAGGACGCCATACAGGTCCGAGATGAACTCCCCCCGCCGCCCCTGCATGCGCACGCCCGGGATCTCATGCCGTGCACGGAACCAAGGCCCGAGCGAGCTGCGCGGCTGACGTTGCCCCGCCTGTAGCGTCCCGGAGTAGCTCCAGCTCTGCCAGCCGTTGACGTAGAAGGCCTGCGGAGCCTGGGCGGCCAGGCTG
>JBFYRF010000243.1:0-12564 GCA_041302385.1 Anaerolineales bacterium
CCAACTGACGAAGGCCGAGGAAGTGCCAGGGATCGGTCTGCAGCAGGCCGATGGCCAACAGCAGCAGGGCAATCATCTGACCGGCGAGTGCGGCCAGCAGCCACGGGGCCTCGAGGCTGTAGAGGCTAGTCCCGGGATGGGCGGCAGGGACGGCGAGCACCGGCAGCAAGGTCACGCTGGCGATCAGGTTGTACGCCAGGCGATAGACGCGGGTGCCGGGTGTCCCCAGCCAGTGATGCGCGGCGGCCTTAGCCGGCGGGCTGGCCAGCAGGCTGTGAAAGGCGCCGTAAAGTGCGACTGCCGTCAGGGTGAGGACGGGGCCGGTGATGCCTCACCTCCCGCTCGGCGGGCGTACGCCCGCACGACGCTGGCCCAGTGCCCGGGCTAGCCGGGGAGACAAAGCCTGCCAGATCGGGCAGCGATCGCGCACAGCCAGGAAGGCGATCGCCCCGCCAATCACGATCAGCGGCCAGGAAGGCCCGCTGAGAACACCCAGTGCAACGAGTGCGCCGCCAACCCCCAGCCTGAGCAGCCGCTCCACAGGGGCAATGCCGGCAAGCTCGGGCGGCCGTCCGGTCTGCGCGGCATCGAACAGCGCCGCCAGGCGGGATGGAGACTGAGCGCCGATCATCCGCGACACCTCCCGGCCGCCGGAGATCGCCAGCAGGGTGGGGATGCTGCGTACGCCCAGCTCGCGGACCAGATCCGGTTGCTGGTCTGCGTTGACCTCGATCAGGTCAACCTTGCTGCCGTATTGCTCGGCGAGCTTGGCGAGCGCCGGACGGATGGAGCGACACGGACCGCACCAGGGAGCCCAGATATCCACGACCGCCGGCCGGCTGAGCTGCGAGAGATCGAATTGTGATTTGAGTTCCGTCATGTTCTGTCACCCTTCGAAGCCCGTGGGCCCGTTTTCTGAGCTCACAAGATCACATCCGGCGTTCGTGCAAGGCTGCCTCTTGCGACGAGATGTGCGCCTGCGGGGTGGCCACGGCCAGTCCACCGGGCCACCCCACGGGCCCTTGTCGCTGTGCGGCGCTGATCTGGGTCGAGGGATCAGGCCTTCTTGGTGCGAAACTTGAGCACCGCATAGAGCGGGCACCAGCCCACCAGGCCGGTGATCAGCGGGATGAAGCCGAGCCACTGAAAGATGGCCCCGAGCGTGCCGCCGACCATTCCGGTCCATCCCAGGAACAGCATCGCGGCACCCAGCACGATCCGAAGGATGCGATCCCAACCTGCTTCGTTGACGAATTTCATTGCCAGTCTCTCCTACCGTAAGATGTCGTTACCCCTTAGACGGCGAGAACGGCGAAAGGTTACCGGCCAGCGGATGGACTTGGGCGCTGGCCGGGATCGGGGCTCAAGCCGGCGGCGGGGAGGAGGGCTGGCGGGGCGAGGAAGGCGAGCGACACCCGGGTCGCCCGCTGCCGGAGCCGTGGAGGCTAGCGGTGTGCGCCTACGGGCAGTCCGGGCGGCTGGCGAGTGATTGCTGCAGCCGGTCGAACAGCCGGCCGCGCCGCTCCTGAGGGATCCCGCCGCGGTTGGCCTCTCGATAGAGCAGGATCGTGCGCAGCGTAGTGTCGAGCACGATATGGCAGTTGTGGCAGGTGGCCAGGTGCTGCTGAGCCTCGGTATGCAGTTCCTCATCCAGATCTTGGTCGATGTAGTCGGACAGGTAGGAGATCAACTCCTGGCAGTTCATACTGCTTCCCCTCGGCGGGCAAGGCGCTCGCTGAAATAGCCCGCCAGTAGTTCCCGCAATTGCAGGCGAGCGCGATGGAGGCGGACTTTGGTGGCCGAGATCGACAGACCGAGCGCCTCGGCCGCCTGCTCGGTCGACAGGCCGTCGACGTCCCGCAGCAGGAAGACCGCCTGCAGACCGGCGGGCAGGGCGTGAATGGCCCGCTCTACGTGCTGCCATGCCTCCGCATCGGCCAACACCTGCTCCGGGGTCAGATCCCAGTCGACAAAGGCCTGGGGGAGGACGACCGATTCAAAATCCTCCTCCGGTTCGTCAGGCGGCAGCGGCTCTTCCGGCTTGCGCCGCAACCGGTCGATGCTGGCATTGTAGGCGACCCGGTACAACCACGTGCTCAGGCTGGCGCGGCCTTCGAAGGTTGAAACGCCCCTGATCACCGCAAGAAAGGACTCTTGAACCACGTCTTCGGCAGCGGCCGGATTGCCAAGCATGCCGAAAGCCAGGCGATACAGCCGGTCGGCGTAGGCCTCGAACAACTGCTCGAAGGCAGCCGGGTCGCCCGCTTGCAGGGCGGTCAAGTCAGGCGAGGGCGGTTGTGCGATCACCTAGTCCTTTAGACGGCGTCGGGCAGGAAAGGTTACAGACTGGCAGGCTGAGCCGGAGCGGCGGGCATCTTCCAACCGGCGAGCCGCGCCGCCAGCCAGGCCTGCGCAGCCAGGATCAGCGCCGACGTCAGACACCATGCACACACAGCGCCGATGACGAAAATCTCCAGGTAGGTCAGGTAGATGGAGAACAGCACGCCGGCCATGCTGAGCGCCAGCAGCAGCACCGCCGCGCTCCGGCCGGCCTTACCGGAGAAAGCGAAGCAGGCCGCGAACAGGACCAGCAGCACCGCTTGCAGCAGCAGGCCCAGGCCGGCGATGGGGATGAGGCCGAACAGCCAGGCATAGGAGCTCTGCTGCACGGTGTTGCAGTCGCCGATCGGCCCGCACACGGCCAGCGTGCCGCTCGATTCAACCGAGTACAGATAGGCGGCGACCAGGCTGCCCAGGATGGCCAGCAAAGGAAAGACATAGCGGACCTTGCCCGGGGGCGCGGGGTTGGCTCGGGAGCTTTGGAAGGTCGTCCAGGCAAACGCCGGGACAGCCAGCAGAGCCAGCAGAACGAGGAAGGCGAGGACGAAGCCGGCCGGGTCGGTGTCGAGAATCCCGGCCGCGGGCAGCGGTGGCTGGTCTGGAATCGGCGTCGGCAGCCCAGCCGGGGCGTTCTCGGTGGCCGGCAGCAAGGTAGCCCCAGGGGAGGCTTCGGGGGTTGGGCTGGATTCCGGCTCGATCTGGGCCAGCAGCTCCTGCAGGCCGGGGATGTCCGGCCAGTCGAGCCCGCCACTGGCCAGGGCGGCCTCGACCAGGCCGGGGAGTTGATTGGGAATCTCAAACCCGCCGACGAGCACAGTATCACCGATGATGAGCATTGGGACGCCCCAGCGCTCCGGGGGGATCGAGAAGGAGTCGATGGCAGAGGACCACAGCTCCTGGCCGCCCGGATCGCTGGTGTTGATGGCCAGGATCACCAGCTGAGGTCCGTAGGCCTCAATCAGCGGCGGAAGATCATTCTGGATGAGCTGTTGGCAGTGTCCGCAGTTCGGGGAGTAGAACAGCACGGCATGCACGACCGGTTCTTGCGCCGCGCCGGGAACTACGGTGAGACAAAAGAGGATCAGCGAAAGCAGCAATGCGCGCAGGGTGGAGCGCATGATCTCTCCTCGGCACAAATTCCCGGCGAGTGTATCACAACGGATTACGCACCGGCTGGCTGCTCATCAGCCGCTCATCCGCAGCCAGCCCGCCGCTTCGGCTGCGACCGACCCGCATGGTAGAATGCCGATTCAAGGGCGGCCCTGCGGCATTCGGGCCCGAGGCGGCCGCTGAGTGGATCCCTGTGACGCTGGATGCTGCCTGCACCTTCTGCCGAATCATCGCCGGACAGGCTGAGGCCAGCCTGGTCTACCGCGATGACTCCGTCACGGCCTTCATGGATATCTACCCGGTCACTCCGGGTCACGTTTTGCTGGTGCCGAACACTCACTCGCCGGACCTTGGCCATCTGCCGGACGAGTACGGTGGCCAGTTGTTCGTCATCGGCCGGCGGATTGCCCAATCGATGCGCCGGAGCGGCCTGCGCTGCGAGGGGATCAACTTCTTTCTTGCGGATGGCCAGGCCGCCGGCCAGACGGTGTTCCACACCCATCTGCACATCATCCCGCGCTTCGACGGCGATGGTTTTGGGTTCCGTCGTCCGTCAGGCGTAGGGCCTCCCTCCCGCGAGGAACTGCAGGCCGTGGCGGAGAGACTGCGCAGCGCTCTCCGGTTGTCAGGCTGGGCCGGCTGATGCCGCGAGGATTCGATCGAGCGAGGTGGGTGGGCCATGCTTGAGAGGGTCGGCGTGTACTGCGGTTCGAGCGATAACGTGGATCCATCCTACCTGCAGGCGGCGCGTCTGGCTGGACAGACGCTGGCTGGGCACGGAGTGACCATCATCTTCGGCGGCGGGGGCACGGGGATGATGGGCGCCCTGGCGGATGGCGCGCTGGCGGCTGGCGGAAAGGTGCTAGGAATCATCCCGCATCGCTTCAACAATGCCGAACTGGCGCACTCTGGGCTGACCGAGATGCGCGTGGTCGAGACGATGCACGAGCGCAAGGCGGCCATGGCCGATCTGGCGCAGGCGTTCATCGCCCTGCCGGGCGGCTTCGGCACGCTGGAGGAGCTGTTCGAGATCCTCACCTGGTCACAGATCGGGCTGCACACCAAACCCGTGGGTCTGTTGAATGTAGGGGGGTACTTCGATCCGCTGCTCACGTTCATCGAGCACATGCGGGCTGAAGGTTTCATCTACGATGAACACCGGGCGCTGCTGGCCAGCGAGGCCGAGGCGGAGACTCTGTTGCGGCGGCTGGAGGAGTTCCGCCCTCCGCCGACACTCGATCGCTGGGTGCACCGTCGCGGCGGGAGCCATCCCCCGGTGGACGCCTTGCCCGAACAAGGGCGCTGAGCCGGCGCGCGGCGCCGATGCGCACGAAGCCAGAATGAGCCGAGACCTACGATGATCCGAGTGCTGCATTTCGCCGACGTCCACGTCGGCATGGAGAACTACGGGCGGATCGATCCAGCGACCGGCACCTCAAGCCGGGTGCGGGACTTCCTCGATCGCGTGGACGAGGTGGTCGACTACGCGCTGGCCCAGCAGGCCGATCTGGCGATCTTCGCCGGCGATGCCTTCAAGAGTCGCGATCCCGATCCCACCCAACAGCGCGAGTTGGCTCAGCGCTTCAAACGCCTGGCGGACGCCATGCCGCTGCTGCTGCTGGCGGGCAACCATGACATGCCGGGGATGTCGGCCCGCGCCACCAGCCTGGATATCTTCCAGGCGCTGCAGGTGCCGGGTGTGATCGTCGGCCTCAAGCCGGGGAGCCAGGTAGTGCAGACCCGCTCCGGTCCGGTCTTCCTGGCCTGGATGCCCTACCCGATGCGCAATCGGCTATTGGCGCGTGAGGAGCATCAGGGGAAGTCGATCGAGGAGTTGGAGCAGGCGCTGCGGGCGACGGTCTCCGATATCCTGACCGACCTGGCATCGCAGGCGGAGGAGCAGGCCATGCCTCGCCTGCTCGCTGGGCACTTCAGTGTGGCCGAGGCGCAGTTCGGTTCGGAGCGCACGGTGATGCTTGGGCGCGATGTGGCTGTGTTCCGCTCGACGCTCTGCGATCCGGCGTGGGACTACGTGGCGCTGGGCCACATTCATCGCCACCAGGACTTGAATCCGGGGGCGGCGCCTGGGGTGGTCTACAGCGGCTCGCTGGAGCGCATTGACTTCGGCGAGGAGTCGGAGGACAAGGGGTTCTGCTGGGTGGAGTTGGCGCGCGGCGAGACGCGCTGGTCGTTCATCCCGGTTCATGCCCGTGAATTCGTCACGCTTCACGTGGATGCGCGGCAGGATGCCGACCCGACCCAGGGGGTGTTGGCCGCGCTGGCCAGCCGCTCGCTGGAGGGCGCCGTGGTGCGCCTGCAGGTTGATCTGCGAGACGATCAGCGGCTGGCGCTCAACGAGAAGGACATTCTCCAGGCGGCCGAGGGCGTGTCATCACTCACCCTGCATCAGCAAATTGATTCCCAGGCACGCAGCCGCCTGGGGCTGATCGAGCCGCACAGCCTATCGCCGGCTGAACTGGTCAAACGGTTTTTCGCAGCCAAGGGTGAGACGGACGAGCGGGTGCAGCGCCTGCTGGCGCAGGCTGAGGAGTTGCTGCGTGATCCCGATTGAACTCGAGCTGCGCAACTTCCTCGCCTACCGCAATCCCGGGGCGCTGCGCTTCGAGGGATTGCATGTCGCCTGCATGGCCGGCCCGAACGGCGCCGGGAAATCCAGCGTGCTGGACGCGATCACCTGGGCGCTCTGGGGCAAGGCGCGTGCCCTCTCGCCGGACGACTTGATCCACCAAGGGCAGTCCGACATGCAGGTCTCGCTGCTGTTTGAGCAGGATGGCGCTCGCTATCGGGTGATTCGCCAGCGCAAGGCGGGGAAGCGGGCTGCCTCGCTGCTGGAACTACAGTCTTGGGACGCGCTCACCGCGGGCTGGCGCAGTCTGTCGGAGGCCGGGATCCGCGAGACTCAGGACAAGATCGAGCAGCTGCTCCGGCTGGACTACGAGACCTTCGTCAACTCGGCTTTCCTGATGCAGGGACGGGCGGACGAGTTCACCACCAAGACGCCGATGCAGCGCAAGCAGGTGCTGGCGAACATCCTCGGACTGCACCGGTGGGAGGTGTACGAGGAGCGCGCCAAGCTGCGCATCCAGGAGAGTCGCGCGGCGGTTCAGCGGCTGGATGGACGCCTGGAAGAGATCGAGCGGGAGCTGAGCCATGGCGAGCGCTACCGGAGCGAGCTACAGGCGGCAGAACGGGAGGCGGCCCAGGCCGGCGAAGCGCTGGACCAGGCGGAGAAGCAGTGGTCGGATCTGGAAAACACGCGGCATGAGTTGGTGCGGCTGCAGCGCCAGGTGGACGAGGCCACCCGGCGCATCAGCGGCCGGCAGGCGGAGTTGGTGGCGGCGCGCGGCGAGGCGGATGCCCTGCGGGCGCGCGCCGACCAGCCGCGGCTGCAGCAGGAACTCCAGGCTGTTCAGCAGATGCTGGAAACACTTGAGCCGCTGCAAGCCCAACTCGAGGCCGCGACGGAAGCGGCCACGCGGTTGGCCGAGGAGGCCGGGGGGCTGCGCGGCATCAACCTGGCGCTGACACCGGAGACCGAGCCGCTGAAGCAACGGGCGGCGGTGCTGGAGGCGGCCGGCGATCCGACCTGCCCCACTTGCAGCCAGCCGTTGACCGACGAGCACCGCCATAGCCTGCTGGCGACGCTGCAGCAGGAGATTGCCCGGCGGCGCGAGCAATATCGCGAGAACCAGGCCCGGCTGCGCGAGCTCGAGGCGGCGCTGGCGGCCAAAGAGCGCGAGAAGGTGGACCTCGGCCTGCGCCTGCGCGAGCGGGCCGCGCTCGACCGCCGCCTGGGTGAAGTGCGATCGGCGTTAGCACATGCTGAGCACGCCGCCACACAGCTCGAAGCCCTCGAGACGAAGATTGTGCGCTGGGAGCAGGAGCTGCAGTTGGAGCAGACCGAGCGCGAGCGGAGTGAGGCCGAGGCCGATCGCTGCGAGCGGGTGTTGCGCGCCGCGCCCTGGACGCGTCAGGGCATCGAGAGCTTGCGCCTGGCGCGCCGCCTGACGGACGAGCGGCTGGGGGCCGCCCGCCAGCAGCTTGCCGCCCTGGAGGCCTTCGGGCGGCAGCGCGCAGAACGCCGGGTGGAGCGCGAGGCTCACCTGGAGGAACTGGCCCTGCTGGAGGACCTGCGCCAGGCGTTCGGCAAGCGTGGCGTCCCGTCGATGATCATTGAGACGGCTGTGCCCGAGCTCGAGCGCTACGCCAATGAGCTGTTGACGCGCATCAGCGACGGCCGGATGAACGTGCGGATCGAAACACAGCGCGAGACCAAGGCCGGCGATCTGCGCGAGGCGCTGGACATCATCATCTCCGACGAGCTGGGCAGCCGGGCGTACGAGCTGTACTCGGGCGGTGAAGCCTTCCGCATCAACTTCGCTATCCGCATTGGCCTGTCGCGCCTGCTGGCGCAGCGGGCGGGGGCGCAGTTGCGCAGCTTGTTCATCGACGAGGGCTTCGGCACGCAGGACGCCCGCGGCCGCGAGCAGCTCGTGGCGGCCATCAACAGCATCCAGGATGATTTCGAGCTGATCCTGGTCATCACCCACATCGAGGAGCTGAAGGACGCTTTCCCGGCGCGCATCGAGATTGCCAAGACGGCGCAAGGCTCGACCTTCAGTCTGGCTTGATCTTCCAACGAGTGGCTGGGCAGGCGGTCGCCGCCTAAGCAGCTGCCGCCGGCTGGCTGGCCGGCAGCCAGACCGAGAAACAGGTTCCCTTGCCGGGAACGCCTTCGCTCTCGACCGTGATCCGGCCCTGGTGGTGTTCGATGATCTCCTTGCAGATGGCCAGACCCAGGCCGGTGCCGGGGATGCCGCGTGTCTGCCCGGCGCGACCGCGAAAGAACCGGCGAAATAGCAGCGGCTGTTCGTCGATCGGAATCCCTGGGCCACTGTCGGCGAATTCGACAACCGACCACAGGCCGTCTGCGCTCTCGCGCCGGCGCGTGCGAAGCGTGACCCGGCCCCCACTGGGCGTGTAGTTCATGGCGTTGGTCAGCAGGTTGGTGAACACCTGCGCCAGCAGCCGGGGATCGCCGCGCGTCGCGGGGAGTTCGGGATCGCACACCACTTCCAGCAGCAGACCACTTCGTGCCGCCAGGGCGCGTCGGTCCTGCACCAGGGCGGTGACGATCTCGTTCAGTTGAACGGTCATAGGGTTGATCTGCGCCGATCCGGACTCCAGGCGGGAGAGAGACAGCAGGTCATCGATCAAGCCGGTCAGCCGTTCAGCCTCGCGGATCAAGGTCTCGCGGTAGCGCTCCAGTTTCGGCGGGTCGGTGGTTTCCCCCAACAAGTCCAGGTAGAGGCGGATGTTGGTGAGCGGGGTACGCAGTTCGTGGGAGACATCAGAGACGAACTGGGTCTTGACCCGGTCCTGGGCCTTCAGGTCGCTGATGTCATACTGCAGGCCGACATAACTGATCACTTGGCCAGCGGCTTCGTGGATCGGCGCAATCACCACCGCCGCGTCATAGAACGACCCGTCCTTGCGGCGGTTGACCAGGTCGCCGCGCCAGACGCGGCCGGACTGGATCGTCGCCCACATCTGCTCATAGACCTCGCTGCCATGCCGCCCGCTGCGGACGAGGCTGGAGGTCTTGCCCAGCGCCTCTGCCGCGGGATAGCCGGTGAGGCGTTCCCAGGCCGGGTTGACGTACTCGATCGTGCCAGCGGAGTCGGCCACGACGATGGCGTCGCCGACGTTGGCCAGGATGGAGGCCAGCCGGTCGCGCTCGGCCAATACTGCGGCCTCGAGCGCCTTGCGCTGGCTGATATCGAGGATGATCCCGGTGAGGCCCTCGACTCGGCCGCTCTGATCGCTGACTACGCTGGAGGTGAACATCACCGGCAACGCCTCGCCGTTTGCGCCTAGCACGTTGATTTCGATCGTCTGACGGCCGGCGTCGCTGCCCGACAGCTGCGCGCCGAGGCGCTGCTGAATGCGCTCCCGGTCGCGCGGAGCGGCCAGGTCGGTCAACTGGACCTGGGTCTGGCCGATCAGCGATCCGGCGGGCTGGCCGGCAATCTGATGGAAGGCCTGGTTGGCGTAGATCAACTGGCCGTCGGCATCGGTCAGGAAGATGCCAGCCAGCGAAGTCTCGACCAGCGCCCGGTAGCGCGCTTCGGAGAGCGCCAGGTCACGGGTGCGTACGGCGACCTGCGCCTCCAGGTGTTGGGCGTAGCTGGCGACCTGGCCATACAGGTCGGCATTCTCGATGGCGATGGCAGCGTGCGTGGCGAAAGCCGACAGCAACTGCACGTCGGCCGGCGTGTAGGGGATCTCGGTGCTGAAGCGCAGCACGGTCATTACCCCGATCGTACGGCCGTGGATCTGCAACGGCACCAGGGCCATCTTCTCCAGTTCATCGACCGGCGTGCCCGGGACATGCATGGCGATGCTGGTGAAGGCGGCCGTGTCGTTGACCAGCAGCGGTTCCTCTTGCTGGAACACATGGCCGGTCAATCCCTGGCCGGGGGCCATTCGCATCTGCATCACCTGTTCGGCGTCGGTGTGCAGGGCGACGACGGCGCGCAGCAGGTTGTCCTCCGGATTGTAGAGATGGATGCGGCTGCCGTCCGAGTTGAGCAGGGAGCGCGCCTGCTCGGCGATCTGATGCAGTACCGTCTGCAGATCCAGCGAACTGGAGACGGCATGCGCCGTGCCAATCAGCGCCTGGGCCTCCTCGGCGCGCCGCAAGGAGTCGGCATACAGCCGGGCATTGCGGATGGCGACCGAGGCGATGCGGGAGATGCCCTGCAGAGTCTCCAGCTGCTCTTGGTGGAAGGGGCGCGCCTTGTGCAGTGTGAACAGGCTGAGGCTGCCGTCCACCCCGGTGACGCTCAGGAGAGGTACGCTGATGACGGAACGGATGCCGGTGTCGACCCAGGCCGGATTAGCGTCAGGCAGCCGCCGGTAGTCGGAAATCATCACCGGTTCGCGCACCTGGGTCGCGGTCTGGCCGGGCGCGGTGTCGTCTTTGGGGATTGCGCGCCCGGAGGCTGCCAGACCGTGCGTGTAACGGATGCGCAGCGCCGCGCCGGCTGAGTCGAGCAGGGAGAGCGCCCCGGCGTCAGCGCCGAGGGTCTCGCAGGTGATGCGCAGCAGGTGCATCAGCGCCTCATCCATGTCGAGTGTGCCGATGATCGCTTCCAGCAGTCCAGCGCGAGCCTGCTCTTGCCGCAGGGCGCTTTCCATCTCCGCCCGCTGGCGGACATGCCCCAGGGCAATGGCGACGTTGTCGGCCAGCGCCAGCACCAGGCGCGCATCCTCCGGCGCCAGCCAGGGAGCCGTGACATTGATCGTTCCGATGGCTTGGTCGTCGAGCACCAGTGGGGCGACGATGATCGGCTGAATCCCGAGCATGCGGATCAGGTGGGGCAACAGCGGCCGCAAGTTGGGCGGGACCATCTGGCGGATGACCGCCGGTCGATCGCTGGCATAAACCGCCTCGTGCGTCTCGAGGGCCTGGCGATACACATCGACCTGTAGAGGATCGAAGCGGAAACCGGCGACCGGCACGCCGGCCAATTGCGAGAGCGCGGTTTCGGCGGCAATGCTCAGCGAACGGGTGCGGATCTCGAGCATGCCATTCGCGTCGAACAGCGCTACGCTGCCGCGCATCCGCAGGCGGGCCAGTTCCTGGGTGATGGCCCGCAGCACATCCTGTTCGCTGGAGGCGCCCCGGCGTGCAACCTCCGTCGCCACGCGCATGACCGAGGCCCAGAAGACCTCGGGTTCATCCCGTCGGCGATGATCATCACTGGAGCGCATGGCAGGCCTGTGTGCGCAGACTTCGCCGGCAGTGTATCACGGACAACGTGCGGTGCGGCTGCCGGTGGGATCCGTCGCTACGTCTCGGCGACCCACTCCACGATCGTCGCTTCCCCCTGGCCGACACCTACGCATAGCGCGGCCAGGCCGTAGAATGGCCGCGGCGTCACCGAGGCGCGGCGCCGCATCTCGTGAACCAGGGTGGTGAGGATCCGAGCGCCGGAGCAGCCGAGCGGATGTCCGAGGGCGATGGCGCCGCCATTGACGTTGGTGATCTCAGGCCGCAGACCGAGGTCGCCCATTACGGCCAGGGCCTGGACAGCGAAGGCCTCGTTGAGTTCGATCAGCCCAATCTGCTCGATGGTCAACCCCGCCCGCTGCAGGGCCTTGCCAATCGCGGGGGCCGGGCCGATGCCCATGATGCGGGGTGGCACGCCGGCGGCAGCCGAGGCGAGAACGCGAGCTAAGGGCTTTAGGCCAAGTGCTCGCGCCCGCGACTCACTCATCACAACCAGCGCCGCCGCACCGTCGTTGATCCCCGAGGAATTGCCTGCCGTCACACTTCCGCCGCTGCGAAAGGCCGGTTTGAGCCGGGCCAGGCCCTGCAACGACGTATCGCGACGCGGGCGTTCGTCGGTTGTAACTGTGATCGGATCGCCCTTGCGCTGGGGAACGCTCACCGGAACGATTTCCTCGGCGAAGCGTCCCGAGTCGATGGCCTCGATCGCCCGACGGTGACTCTCAACGGCGAAGGCGTCCTGGAGCTCACGCGTGATCTCCGGATGCATCTCGGCCAGATTCTCGGCGGTCTCGCCCATGGCATCGATCCCGAACGTCTCGGCAATGCGCGGGTGGGGGAAGCGCCAGCCGAGGGTGGTGTCCCACATCGTCAGATTCCCCCAGGCATAGCCTTGCTCGGCCTTGGGCACAGCATACGGGGCGCGGGACATGCTCTCGACCCCGCCGGCTACGAACACCTCGCCTTCGCCGGCGCGGATGGCGCGCTGGGCGGCATTGACGGCCTGCAGGCCCGAGGCGCACAAGCGGTTGAACGTGACGGCTGCGACCTCGACCGGGAAGCCGGCCAGCAGGACGGCCATGCGGGCGACGTTGCGGTTGTCCTCGCCCGCCTGGTTGGCGCAGCCAAGGTACACCTCTTCGATCTCGGCGGCGTCGATGCCGGCCCGCCGCACCGCCTCGGTGATCACCAGCGCTGCCAACTCGTCGGGGCGAACCGAGGCCAGCGCGCCGCCATGGGCGCCAACCGGGGTGCGGACAGCGGACACAATCACGGCTTCAGGCATGGCGCCCTCCTGT
>JBFYRF010000258.1:0-3339 GCA_041302385.1 Anaerolineales bacterium
GCTGACGCATTATGAAACGTGCCGCCACCTGCTGGCCAAAGAGCTGGGCTGCAAGCCGGAAGACGAGACGCAGGCGCTCTACGCCCAGATCCGCGACGGCGCCCTCCCGGCAGGAGGACACGGAGATACGGGGACACGGGGACGCGGGGACTCGGACACACGGGGACGCGGGGACGCGGAGACACGGGGACGCGGAGAAATCGCGACACCTGCTCTCGCCGTCTCCGCGCCTGTCCCGAGCGAAGGCGAAGGATCTCCCCCTCTCCCCGTCACCGCGCCTGTCCCGAGCGCATGCGAGGGATCTCCCTCTCTCCCCGTCTCCGCGTCTCGTTTCGTGGCGCGCGAGCGGGAGCTGGCCCAGCTCAATACTCTGCTCGATCAGGCCCTCGCCGGCCCCCACGGAAGCCTCGGGGCAGGCCGGGGCGGACTGGCGCTGGTCGCCGGCGAGGCCGGCGCCGGCAAGACGGCGCTGTTGGACGAGTTCGCCCGGCGGGCAAGCCAGGCGCACGGCGATCTGATGACCCTGCGCGGGAGCTGCAACGCCCACGGCGGGGCCGGAGACCCCTACCTGCCCTTCCGTGAGATCCTCCAGACGCTGGCCGGAGACGTCGAGGGCAAGCGGGCCGGCGGCACGCTCTCCCCGGAGCAGGCACGGCGCGCCTGGGAGGCGCTGCCGGCGGTCGGCGCAGCGCTGGTCGAGCATGGCCCTGACCTGATTGATACCTTTGTGCCGGGCGAGGCTCTGCTGCGGCGCGTTGAGGGATTCCCTGTCCTGAGCCAGGCGAAGGACCCCAGCCCGCCTGGCACAGCACAGTGGCAGACACGGCTGCGGGAGATCGTGCGCCGAAGCGGCCGTGGCGGAGAGGGAGCGGTGCCCGCCCCCCAGGTCGACCTGTTCGCCCAGGCGACGCAGGTGCTGCACGCCGTCTCGCTGGGCACGCCCCTTCTCCTGGCGATCGATGATCTGCAGTGGGCCGACGCCGGCACGGTGGCCCTGCTCTTCCACCTGGGGCGCCGCCTGGCCGGCAGCCGCATCCTGCTCGCCTGCGCCTGCCGCCCGGAGGCGCTGCAAGAGCCACCAGACCTCCCAGACCCTAAGGGTCTCGGAAGACCCTTAGGGTCTGTACTCCGCGAGCTTGTTCGGCAATGGGGGGACGTCCTCGTCGACCTGGACTGCGCCGACGGGCGGGCCTTTGTCGAGGCCTACGTTGATAGCGAGCCGAACCGCCTGCGGGCGGCCTTCCGCCAGGCGTTGTACAACCACACGGAGGGCAACCCACTCTTCACCGCCGAGCTGCTGCACAGATTTGAGCGCCGGGGGGCCTTGGTGCGGGACGAGGCCGGGCACTGGATCGAGGCGCCCGGCCTGGACTGGGATGATGTCCCCGCCAGGGTGGAAGCGGTGATCGCCGGGCACCTGGCCAGCCTGCCGGATGAGGACCGGGCGCTGCTGCAGGCAGCCAGCGTCCAGGGCGAATTGTTCGCCGCCGAGATAGCGGCGCGGGTCCTGGGCCGGGGCGAGAAAGATGTGGCCGAGCGGCTGAGCGGCCCACTGCGCACCCGGCACCTGCTGGTGGAGGCGGACCGCCTGGAGCGGCTGGCGTCCAGCGGGCAGCGCCTGTCGTACTATCGCTTCCGCCATTCGCTGGTGCAGCGGAGCGCCTACGCCAGCCTGGACGCGCTGGCGCGGGCCCGGCTGCACGAGGCGACCGGGCGTGCTCTGGAAACGGTCTATGCCGGGGAGGAGCGGGCTCCCTCGGGCGCCTCGGGACAAGCCCGGACGCTGGCGATGTCGTTGGCACGGCATTTTGAGGCAGCCGGCATGCCCCTGCCGGCCGCCCGGGCGCTGCATGATGCCGGCCGCCAGGCCATGGCGCTGTCGGCTCAGGGCGAGGCGCTCAGCCACTTTGATCACGGCCTGGCCCTCCTCAAGGGTGAGCCGCCGTCGAAGGAGCGCGCCGAGCTCCAACGCCAGTTGGGATTGGCCCGGTTGGGCCCGCAGCGCAACCTGGCCGGGATGGGCGCCTCAGAGGTAGAGAGCGCATTCGCCCAGGCCACCGAAACGGGGGCGGGGGATGCGCACGGGCGGCCTGCGCTGCAGATGCTCCAGGCGCAACTGGAGTTCCTCACTTCGAAGGGCTTGCTGGAGGAGGCCCTCACGGCGGCGGAGCGGCTGCTCGACCAGGCGACGAACCAGGACGACGAGGCCTTTGTGGCCATGGCCCACTATATGATGGCCATGTCGTATAACTTTATGGGCAGGCTACATGAAGCGGAGAGTCACTTCCAATGGCTGCTGGCCTGGTTCACTCCAGAGCGGCGGGCGGAGCTGCGGGCGATCTTTGGCTTTGATCTCCTGAACCACACCCTCATGTGGGTTGCCCTGGACCATTGGTTCCTGGGCTACCCGGAGCAGGCCCTGCGGTACAGCGATCAGGCGCTGGCGGTCGCGGTGGAGGAGGAGGACCTGTACGGACAGGGGGTCACCTCTGCCATCGGTTCTACCACGCTGTTCCTCCTGCGCAGCGATGCCGCGGCGTTGCAGGAACGGGCCGAGCTGTGCCACAGGCTGTGCCTGGAGCACGGTTATTCCTGGTGGCAAGCCTTTTCTGAAGTCTTTCTTGGCTGGCTGGCGGCCAGGCGCGGCGAGGACGCCGGCATCGAGCAGATGCAGGCCGCGATCGCCGGCTGGCAGGCCGCAGGCATGCTGATCGGCACGGACAACCTTTTCGTTGTCCTGGCCGACGGGTGCCTGGCCGCGGCCAACCGGTGCCCGGCAGGTGCCAATGAAGCGCGTGCTGCCCTATCGGCCATCGGACTGGCGGCGATCGACAGGGTGCTCGGGCCGTCGAGGCTGCCTTGCGGGGACAACTACCAGGCCGAGCTCCACCGCGTGCGGGGCGAGCTGCTGCTGGCGCGCGATGGCCTGGCTGCGGCCGGCGAGGCACTGGCCTGCTTCGAACGCGCGATGCGGATTGGACGCGAGCAGGGCGCTCTCGCCTGGGAGCTGCGCGCAGCCATTAGCCTAGTGCGTCTGCGGGAGCGGCAAGGGGCCGCCTGCGCAGCCGAGCTGGCGGAGGCGCGGCAGTGTCTGCGCGAGGTGTACGGGCGGTTCACTGAGGGGTTCGACTTTCCCGACCTGCAGGACGCCGCGGCGTTGATTGGGAACCATCCCCGTCAGGGGGTCGGCGAGGCACAGTAGGAGCCGGAGCACGCGCCCCGGCTCCTTGATTTCCTGAGTCCTTACTCCTTACTCCCCTCTTATCCTTCCAACCGCGCGTACTCCTCTTCGACCACGCCCTCGTCCAGCTTCTTGAATAGCGGCGCCGGCTCGCGCAG
>JBFYRF010000286.1:0-4353 GCA_041302385.1 Anaerolineales bacterium
CCAACGGGCCGCTGACCTTCGACGCCCACTGGTTCGGCAAGGTGCCCGTGGCGCTGGCCCGGGTTGCCCTGACCCCGCCGGCGGTGATTGCTGCGCTGGGTGGCCAGACCAAGCTGTACATCGACCCCATCGCCACGGCTCACGGCACGACCGAGCTGACGCTGACGGCCTTCTCATTCGACTTCGAGATCCTGAACAGCCGTGCGCCCGTGTGGCACCTGGGCACGCTGAACCCGGACAACTACAAGCATGGCAAGTGGGGCGGCTCGCTAAAGCTGGTGGTCGAGATGACCGCCGCAACCAAGGCGTACCTCACGGCGATCCTGGCGGCCACTGTGGAGCCGGTTGGCTACAACATCCGGCTGATGGCGGCCGGCGGGGGCACGACCAACCTGACGATGGACTTCTCGGGCCACCTGCTGGAAAGCCCGATCATGTTCACCGACCAGGACGGCGTGACCACGGCAGAACTGATGTTCTCGCCGGCCTACTCTGCGCAGGGTGCGATGCTGTCCTGCTACAAGTTCTCCAATGTGGCGAGCTGACATGGCTGAGAAGGACGAAGGCCAACTGCTGACCGAGGAAAGGGAACGGGCATACCGGGAGCGGATTGCGGAGCTGAAGGCGGAGAAGGCTCCCCCTCCTCCGCCTCCGCCGCAGGCGGCTGCGCCGAAGCCTAAGGCCAAGGTGAAGGATGCCTGACGCAACCCAGAACCTGAAGCTGAAGATCACCTCCGATACCTCCCAGATGCGCACGGCGTCGGGAGGCTTCGGCGGCCTGACGGCGGCTATTGCTGGCGTCACGGCTGCGCTTTACGCCGGCAAGGAGGCGTACAAGAACTTCATCGAGCCGGTGATCAAGTACAACAAGGAGATCAAGGACGCCTCCGAGTCGACCGGCATGGCGACGGAGGAGTTGTCCCGCTTCGTCCAGGTCGGGGACGACATGGGCGTCGAGATGGGAGCGATCACCAAGGCGCTGGAGTTCGCCACCAAGAACGGCTTTGCCCCGACGATCGACAGCCTGGCCGACCTGGCGGACAAGGGCAACGCCATGTCCACCACGACCGAGCGGGCGGCCTACTACACCAAGATCTTCGGCCGCAACTGGGCGGAGCTGAACCCGATCCTCCAGCAGGGCGGCCAGCGCATCCGGGACATGGCGGCCGCACAGGCTGACGGCCTGGTCGTTACCGAGGAGGAGATCCGCAAGACCGAGGAGCTCCGCCTCGGCCTGGATGAGCTGAACGACAACTGGATTGCCCTGCGCAACGAGCTGGTGCTGTCGGTAACGCCGGCGCTGATCCAGGCGACCGAGAAGCAGAACTTCTGGCAGGCCATCATGGCGCTGACCGAGGACAAGGGCAGGAGCCTTGGGAGGTTCCTCGAAGATGATCTGATACCGGCTATGGAGAGCGTGCCGAACGAAATCGACACGGACTTCGAAGTCGGGCTGACGATCAATGGCCAAACGGCGACTGTTGCGCAGGTGATGGCCCTATTCCGGCAGGGCGGTAAGGACATGACCCGCAATCTTCGTTTCCTCGACGAGGTTACCGGAGGGGTTGCCGGAACGGGCGGGCCTGCAAGCTCCGGGTCGAGCTGGGTCAACCCCCAGACCATCGGGCAGACGGGCCTGGGCGGAGGGCGGGCGCAGGGAGGCTACCTCGTGGGCGAGCACGGCGCTGAGAGGTTCACGCCCGGGACCGGGGGCACCCTGGCCCCGGCCAATGACCCGCTGGTTCGGGCGATCAACCAGATGGTCCGGCAGCGGCCGGTCAACCTGCGGGATGCGGTGCAGAAGGCGTGATCGAGTTCAAGACGTACATCGACTTCTATCACACGGCGGCCTGGAACACCTGCGAGGACGTGCTGCAGGACCCGCCGCCCACCTGGGAGTACGGGCTCCCGGGCAGTGGCGTGATGGACCTGGTGGCCGATACAGGGATGCTGTCGTTCTCCGTGGACAACTCGGAGGCCAACACGGCCGGCCTTCCGGGCTACTACACGATCGGCCACGCCAACGCCCCGGCCTGGTTCGTGGACGGGCTGCCCGTGCGTGTGCGCTGCGAGCGGCAGGATACCATGGCCATTGCAACCCGGTTCGTGGGGTTCATGGTCGGCAGCCGGCCGTCCACCGGGATGTATTTGGAGGGTACTTGCGAGATCGAGTGCCGGGACTGGATGGACTACGCCGGCACGCAGAAGATTGGCCTGCTGGCGCTGCAGAGCGGAGCGGGCCTCGGCGTGGACGATGTGCTGACCGCCGCCCTGGTCAACTTCCCCATCCAGCCCACGGCCACCGACTTCGATGTTGGGCGGGAGAGCTTCCCGGCCATATTCAACACGGACAACGCTGTCACAATGTCGATGATGGCGCTGTTCCAGAAGTACGCCCGCAACGAGGCAGGCCACATCTTCCTGGAGGGCGATGGCACGCTGCGCTTTGACAACCGGCACGCACGCCCGCTGAACGACACCGACAGCTTCACGCTGGACGCCTCGGGCTCCACGCCGATGGCAGAGCTGGACGTGCAGTGGACCCGGGACCGCATTGCCAACGAGGTGCGCACCACGATCTACCCCGTGGCCACAGACGTCGGTGCATCCACCGTGCTGTGGGAGCTGCAGGACACCATTCAGATCAACTCCGGGCAGGTGATCGAGTTCGACATGCCTTTCCGTGACCCGGATACCGGCCAGACCATCTCCGCCTCGGGCGTGGTTGACCCATTGGTGAGCGGCACGCATATTAAGGCCAGCCTGTCGCCCGTGGGCGTCGACAATAATGCGACCACTATCCTGAGCTATCCCATCACCGTGGGCGGCAACTCCGCCCACATTGTCATCACCAACACGCACGCCAGCGCCACGGCCTACGTCCACACCCTGCAGATCTGGGGGAACGGCATCTACACCTACGAGCCGCTGGTGCGCACGCAGGAGGACGCTACGTCGATTGCGGCCTACGGGCGCCGCCCGCTGGACGTCAAGCTGGAGCAGATCACCAGCATTACCACGCAGAAGCTGATGGGCGACTACCTGCTGGGCCAGCTGAAAGACCCAATCCGCCTGGTCAACTGGGTCCGCTTCCTGGCCAACTTCGATACCAATTTCGCCACGGCTGCGCTGACCATGGAGCCGAACGTCAGGTTCAAGCTGGTGGAGCCGCAGTCCGGCGTGGACGACTCATTCTTTGCCTGTAGGGTAAGATACGAGGCGCAGGGTCCGCTGCTGTGGGTGGGGGTTCTTCCGGCGACGTCGTCGGCCGACCTCAACTACTTCATCTGGGACGTGGCGGACCACGGGTGGGACGAAGGGGTCTGGATCTTCTAGGGAGGCATCATGCCATACGTCGCACGCAGTAAGGACAACGCCGGCGACCTCGGCCGGGCGGCCGACCAGAACGAGTCAGTCGACAACGACGACTGGCTGTACGCCGGCCTGCGGACGGAGAGTGCCAGCTATCACCCCAACCGCCCGAGTGCGGCGGCGATCGTTGCTGACGAGTTCAACTCCACGGCGCTGAACGTCGCCTGGACTGCTGGAGTAGTAGCGGCTGGAAGTGTGGTGGAGAATTCAACCGGAGTGATTGACGTTTACGACCTAACTACCTTCCCCGGCTGGTTGGCGATGCAGACCGACACCAACGCCGACGACAACACCATGACCAACGCCTATGTACGCCGGGCCTATGCTCCGGGCACGGGTCCATGGTCGGTCATTGCCAAGGTGGGCCTGTATTTTGTTGGGGCACAGAACGTAAACCAGTACATCGGCATTGGCGTTTCAGACAACACCACTCCGACCAACTACACCAATCTGCGCTACGGTCGAGAAGGTGGGCTGAGCTGGCGTGTCGCCGCAGCTCAGACCGCAGGCATCATAACGACCGGCGACGCTGAAACTTACGATAGTATGTATCTAGCATTGGTCAGGGAGAGTGCTGGCGGAACAACCTCTTTCTGGATGGCGAGAGACGGGCTGACATGGTACAAGCTTGGCGCAACCGTCACTGCTGTCACCCCCGGCTACCTGTGGATTTACATTCGGCAGGCAACACCCTCGCCTAGACCAATCTATATTTGCGACTGGATCAGAACGTTCGACACGGCCACGCTGATCTGCGGTGCAGGAGGTGGGAGCTGATGCCGCCGGAGCGGCCAAACGGTCTGTCGCTGCGTGAGTACGTCGACCTGCGGCTGGACCATCTGGAGAAGATCACCTGCAAGACCGAAATGCGCCTGGACAGCCTGGAGATCACCCGGGCGCAGGCGGACGGTAAAGCATCCCGCAGCCTGTGGCTCGCCTTAGGATCGCTGCTGGTGGCCCTGGCGAGCCTTGTGGCCCACA
>JBFYRF010000297.1:0-6506 GCA_041302385.1 Anaerolineales bacterium
CCATCTTCTCGCGGGCCATCTCGGGGTACGCCTCATATTCAAGGTGGAGTGTGTGATGCGGCGACTGGCCGCGGGTCTCCTGGCGCACCATGCCGCTGAAGACGCAGGCTGCCCCGGTGGTTGGCAGGGTGAGGGCGGCCAGCAGCGAGTCGACGTCCAGCGCTTCCTCGGTCACCACGACCACGGTCACGCTATCCGAGCCGCCGCTCACTGGCGGGAAGAGCGCAACCTCGTCTCCGGGCTGCAGGCGGCGACTGCGCTCGGCGAACTCGCGGTTGACGGCGAGCACTGCCGTGGGTAGCATGGCCTCGATTGCCGGGTACAGCCTGGCCAGCGCCACGAGCAGGTCGTCCAGCGAAGCTCCGTCTGCCACCGAGACGACCTCACTGGCCACACCAGTCTGCTGCTTGAGGGTGGCAAAGTACAGCACCTTGACCTGCAGCACGCGCTACTCCAGGCGGATGTCGCCGCTGCGTCCGCCGCGCTTGGCCACCAGCCGCACATCCGTGATGCGCGCCGTGCGATCGATGCCCTTGATCATGTCGTAGACCGTGAGGCAGGCGACGGTGACCGCGGTCAGCGCTTCCATCTCCACCCCGGTCCGCCCGACGCACTGCACGGTTGCCTCAACCTGCATCCCGCTGGGGGATTCGCTTGGCGCAACCTGGACGTCGACGTGGGTCAGTCCGATGGGATGGCACAAGGGGATGAGTTCGGAGGTGCGCTTGGCGGCCTGGATTCCGGCCAGGCGTGCCACCGCCCGCACATCCCCCTTCTTGATATCGCCGGCCAGCACGGCGGCCAGGGTCGCCTTCGAGAAGATTACCCTGCCACGCGCCACTGCGGCGCGCTCGGTCTCGGCCTTGCCGCCGACGTCCACCATCCGCGCCTGCCCGGCCGGGTCTAGGTGGGAGAGAGGTGGATGGCTCATGGAGCGGATTATATCCCGGGGGAAAGCCGCCGCACCGCCTTCCGCCGGCCGCCTTGACAGCCCCCTTTCACCTGCTATAATCCCTGGGCCTGCCATCCGGCAGGCGCTCTTGTGAACGTACGCCTCGAGGAGTTGGACGATGCCGCCTCTGCCCAAACGGAAAATCTCGAAAGGACGCCGGGATCGCCGCCGGGCACACGACGCCATCAGCCCCCCAGCCCTGGTGACCTGCACCAACTGCGGCGAGAAGCGCCAGCCGCACCACATGTGCCCAAACTGCGGGCACTATGCCGGCAAGGAAGTCGTCGAGATCAAGCGCGACTAGCGCAAGGCGCCAAGCCAGCCTGAGCGCCAGCAGGCATACGCATGGCCATCGATCTCCACAAGTCGGCTTTCCTCTTCCCCGGTCAAGGCTCTCAATACGTTGGCATGGGCCAGGCCCTGGCCCAACAAGAACCTTTGGCGGCTCAGGTGTTTGCTCAGGCGGACTCGATCCTGGGCTTCAGCCTGAGCCAGCTGTGCTGGCAAGGCCCCTCCGACGACCTCAACGACACGGCCTTCACGCAGCCGGCGATCTTCACCCATTCGATCGCCCTGCTGCGCGTGCTCCTGGCCCGCTTGCCGGATGCAGCGCCGGTCGCGGCAGCCGGCCATTCCATGGGGGAGATCAGTGCCCTGGTCGCCGGGGAATCGCTCTCCTTTGAGGACGGGCTGGCCCTGGTGCGTGAGCGCGGACTGGCGATGAAGCAAGCCGGCGAGCAACTGCCGGGTGGCATGGCTGCCGTGCTTGGGTTGGACCTCGAACGAGTGGAGCAGGCCTGTGCCCAGGCCTCGCAAGACACCCATTCCGTGATCGGTGTTGCCAACGACAACTGCCCCGGTCAAGTGGTGATTTCGGGCGATGAAGCGGGCCTGCTGCAGGCGATGGATCTGCTCAAGCAGGCTGGGGCCCGCAAGGTGGTTCGGCTGGCCGTCAGCATCGCGGCCCACTCCCCGCTGATGGTCCCAGCGCAGGAACGCTTCAGCCGGGCTGTCGATCGGGCCCTGCTTCGCCCGGCCAGCATTCCGGTATACGGCAACGTCGAGGCGGCCCCGTTGCAGAGTGCAGCCGCGATCGAGCAGGACTTGCGCAATCAACTCACCATGCGGGTGCGCTGGACGGAGACCATCCGCAATCTTGCCTCGGCTGGCGTGACCAGCCTGCTGGAGATCGGGCCAGGGAATGTGCTCTCCGGCCTGGCGAAGCGCATCGAACCCGGGCTGCAGGCATTGGCCCTGGATGGATTGGACCCGGCGGCCGCGCTTGGCTGACCGGCCATCCCGAGTCCAGCGCATTCGATGAAGAAGTTCTTCGTCGCCCTGGTCCTCCTGCTTGCCTTCTACTTCTTCCTCACGCGGGCTGCTGATGTTGAACAAGTGCTGCTCACCCTGCAACGCGGCAACTGGGCATGGATCACCCTGGCGCTGGTGGTACACGCTGCATGGATCCTCAACATTGGCGCCCATCTGCGCTCAATCTATCGCCTGCTGGGCATGGACGAGAAGATCATCCGTCTGTCGATGCTTGGGACTGGCGCGGCCTTCGTGAACACCATCGCACCTTCGGCCGGCATGAGCGGCATGGTGGTCTTCATCACCGACAGCCGTCAGCGAAACCTCCCCCCCAGCCGGGTTACCGCGGCGGCTGCACTTTACGTTCTGTACGACTACCTGGCGTTCATCGCCGTGCTGGGGCTTGGGATCGCCGTCCTCATCCGGCGCAACCGCCTGGGCGCGGCGGAGATCACAGCCTCAGTGATCCTGGTCTCGATCGCCTTCGGCCTGGCGATGGTGCTGCTCACCGCCATGCGCTCGGCGGACCGCCTCGGCCGCGCGCTGGCCTGGATTGCCATCCACACGAACAACGTCCTGCGCCCGTTCATCCGGCGCGAGTACCTCAGCCCGGCGCGTGCCCACGAGTTCGCCCACGACATCGGCGAAGGCCTGAGTCAGATCCGCACTCGACCCACCGGTCTGCTGTTGCCATTCGCCCTCGCCCTGAGCAAGCAGGCGCTCCTGATCGCGGTCTTCTTCTTGATGTTCCTGGCATTCCGCCAGCCGTTTTCCGTCGGGACGCTGATCGCCGGCTACAGCATTGGCTACCTGTTCTTGATCGTATCGCCAACCCCCTCTGGCATCGGGTTCGTGGAGGGCTCAATGACCCTGGCCCTGGCCTCCTTTCGTATCCCTTTGGCCGCGGCGGGCCTGATCACACTCGCCTACCGAGGCGTCACCCTCTGGCTGACCATCCTGTACGGGTTGGTCTCTTTCCGCCTGCTCAACCGCGAAGCAGCTGCATCCTCCAGTCCCAGGCCGCCTTCTTCATAGGATTGTGCACGCTCCTTCCACGCAGCGCCGCCCCGCCCTATGGGCTCCCACGGCTCGGGGGCGATTCCCTGCCCTCTCACAACCAACCGGGCGAAGGGGGCCCGGCGGATGTGGGGTGGCTGGTCAGCTGGGCCAAAGCCCGGGGCATGCCGTCAAGAAGTCCTCTGCCAGCGTTCCCACAGCTTAGGTGCCGACGGCAAGCCGGGCGCGACGGCGATGCTATAATCCCCGCGGCATAGGCATCCCCGGCATGGAATTTCCGTCCGAGTCATCGGCAAGCGCAGCAGCAGGCGGTGTGTGGGTTGGCGCCGTCTTGCTTTTCCTTTCCATCCTGCTCGCCATCGCTCTCCGCCAGCGCCGTGGCGCGCTTCCCTCGGCAATCTCGCGCACCTGGATGCTTGCCAGCATCGTTGTCGTCGTGCTGCAGGTGCTGGGGCTTGTATACCCGCTGCTCGCGCTTGGCGTGGACGCCCAGCCGGCATTGCTTCCTGCCGTACGCTGGACCGCCGACACGCTCACCTGGATCACACTGCTCGGCGCGGCGTGTGTGTCCAGCTTGCCCCGGAGTGGCAGGCTCACCCTGCTGATCGCTGCCGGCGTGGGTCTGCTCGCCGGTCTGGGTTATGCCTGGGGGAGCGGACGCGCTGTCGCAGGGGGCTGTCAGCCGGCGCTGTGGCCGGCGGCCACCTGCCCTCCGCCTGTGGGGCTGCTCCTGCTGGCCCTGATCGTCGGCCTGGCGATTTCGGCCTCCGCCTGCGCCTGGCTGATCGTGCGCCGGCCTCTGGGATGGCCCTGGGTCGCCACAGCCGCCGGCAGCCTCGGCATCGCCGTCTTCCTTGATCTGGCGCTGGCCCGCGCCGCCTGGCCGCCCGGACCGTTCGCCTTGCTCGCAACCGTTCTGGTCTTCGCTCAATTCCTGCTCGCCGACTTTGGGCCGGAGCCAACTGCGGCACAGTCGCCGGCGGCCACACCGTTGACCACCTCGCCTGCCCACTCGCTCAGAGCGGCGGTGGATTTTGCGCATCTGATGCAGGCGGCCTCCGTGAGCGAGCTGGCCGACGCCGCCGTCAAGGCCACCGCCCTGGCAACACGCGTTGAGTTCGTCCTGCTGCTCTCTCCACCCGACGAGCGAGGGCGTTTCTCCGCTGCCAAAGGCTATGATCACATCCGCGAGCGGCCGCTTTCAGGTTTCTCGATGCACGGGCGGGCATATCCTGCCATCCAGGAAGCTCTGGTCGAACGCCGTGTGCTCGAAGTGGTGGATGACCCCAAACCTCCCGATCTCCAAGGCTTGATGGACGAGATGGAGGCCTACGAATCCGGCACATTGCTCTTGCTGCCGATTCTGTCCGGTGATGCCCTTCGTGCCGGGCTGCTCTTGTTCTCGCCGTTTGCCCAACACCGGTGGTCGGCGGAAGAGAAAGCGCAGTTGGGGCGGCTGTGCAGCCTGCTGGCGGAACGGTTCGCCGAGCTTGACCAACCCTCGCCATCGGCGGACGGGCCCACGGGCAGCCGGCTGCCCGCGGTTGCCGCGGCGGGAAGCGCGACTGGGCATGCACGCGCCTGGAGCGAGCGCCAGCCCCCAGCCGAGCAGCAGGCCGACGAAATGCTACTGGTCCTCCAGGAGTTGGCCGAAGCGCGCTCGCAGCTTGCGCTGCTTGCGGCGGACCAGCAGGCACATGCCTCAACCCTCGATCAGGCCGCTGCGCTGCGGGCGCTTTCCGCCCGGCTGGAGCAGGGACTTCGCTCGGCCTCGAGCTACAGCGGCCTGCTGCTCGACGACGTCGCTGGCGCCCTGACGACGATTCAGCGCAAGTACCTGGAGCGGCTGCACACCGGTCTGGCGCGCTCACAGGATCTCGCCCAAGACCTGCGCGACCGGCTGGCGCCAGGATTGGAGGCGCTGGAGGAGCAGGGCGAGTGGGCGTCGCTGGACGCCTGTTTGCAGCAGGTCATGGCACGCTACACTGTCGCCCTGCGCGAACACCAGTTGCGCCTTCAGTTGGATTTGCCCGAGCGCAGCCCCGTCCTGCGGGCTGAGCCCGGCGTGCTGGAACAAGTGCTTGACAACCTGCTGGCCAACGCAGTGGCCGTCACGCCCGATGGCCAGGACGTGACCATCACCGCGCACGTGATCCGGGATGCCGGCAGCAGCTATGTGCTGTTGGACGTTGCAGATCGCGGCCCGGGGATCGCCACCGAGCACCTGGGATTGGTGTTCGAGCCGCAGGTCTCCATCGACGCCCACCGGCCAGCCGGAATCCAGGATGGGGGCGCCGGGCTGCCGCTGGTCAAACGCCTGTGTGAAGCGGTCGGTGGCCGGGTATGGGTTGACACCCGGCCGGGGTACGGGACGACATACACTGCCCTGCTGCCCCTGGCCCCAGGCGAGGCGGGAACCCCGGACCGCCCGATGACGTCGGACAGCTGAACAGGTGCGAGAGGCCGGAGTGACGCATTCCACCCTAGGTTCCGGAAGCCGCCTGCGCGCCCACCGGCGCCGCACACACCCCTGGTGGGCTCTTGTCGCGGCCAGCCTGCTGGCGGCGGGCATCGCCTGCAATACAGGCTCGCTTCCGCTGCCCGTGCGCCCAGATGGGGGAGCGGCGGGGAATCCGGGCATCACACCCACGCCCTTCTATCCGCTGGCACCTTCGCCCACGCCGGAAATGACGACGACTCCCGAACTGCCGCCACCCACTGCCACGCCTGCCAACCCTTGGGGCGCGTTCGCCGGTCCCATCGAGGCCTCGGCCATCGAGATCCCACCGCCAATGCCGCTCTTCGACCTACCGCCGGGAGCGGAGGTGATCCTGCTGCTCGGCTCCGATGCCCGCCCCGGCGAGACCTTCGGTCGGAACGACACGATCATGCTCGCAGTGGTCGATCGCGAGGCCGGCGATGTCACGTTGATCTCAGTCCCCCGCGATCTGTACGTGTACATCCCAGGCTGGCGGGTCGACCGGGTCAACACCGCCGAGGTTCGGGGCGGGCTCCCGATGCTGTACGACACAATCGAATACAACTTTGGGATCCGTCCGACTCACGTGGCGCGCGGCAGCTTCACCGGCTTCACGCAGGGCATCGACACGCTCGGGGGGATCGACGTCCAGATCGGCAAGTACATGTCGGACGAGTGCGGCGGGGTCTATCGCACCTACCCGCCGGGCACCTACCGGATGTCCGGCTTTGAGGCGCTGTGCTATGT
>JBFYRF010000309.1:0-4623 GCA_041302385.1 Anaerolineales bacterium
AAGATCGCGGCCCGGCGGGCGTTGGGGTTTTCCACGGTCATCGCGTCGCGCAGCATGTTGAAGCCTTCTTCTGGCTGACATGCCAGCGCCTCGGCCGATGCCATCTGCAGCGCCGCCTCGGGGCCGAGCAGGATATGCCCCAATGCCTCCAGCGCCGGGTCGGTGCCGGTGGCGCCGAGGGCGAGGCAGGCCGCCTGGCGCACGAGCATGCTGTGGTCCTGGTTGGCGAGCCGGGTCAGAGCCTTGACACTCTCCTCGCCCCCGAGCCCGCCCATTCCCAGCGCGCCGAGCAGCCGCGTACTCTCCGCCCCGGCCTCGGTCATGCGTTGGAACAAGATGGCGACGGAGGGCTCTTTGGATGCCGCCAGAGCGTGCACGCAGCGCAGGCGCAGGCCGTAGGGCTGGGAGTCCTTCTGAGCGATGGAGGCCAGGCCGCGCAGCAAATTCGCCCGCCAGGTGGCCTTGGCCGGGGCATCCGGCAGCCAGCGTGCGCAGGCCAGCAGGTTGAGGCTGAGCGGGTCCCCTGCCGCTTGCAGGCGTTCCTCGACAATGGGCGCAACGTCCCCAGTGGCGGCGAACCAGCGCAAGGCGCACTCGGCTGGGAGCCAGAAGGCGGAGGCTGCCGCCGGGGCGATGCCGGTCTCCCCGAGACTTCGACCCGCCAGGTAGGCGCCCAGGACCGGGAAGGTGAACGACAGGCGCCCGGCCGGCCGTCGCTCGAGGAAGCCGAGGTCGGCCAGGGTACCCACTGAGGTGCCCCGTCGCAACAGGCGCTCGCTGAAAGCCCCGCTGCCCTCGGCAATCCACCCGGTAGCGCAGGACTCGGCCGACTGCCGATCGGCGCTGGAAAGCAGACGATCGAGGTAGACATCAAAGGCGTCGATGGCGCTGGGGCCGCGGGTGTCGCCGGCGTACGCCGCCCACGTGCGGACGACCACCTCGGCGGCGGAGCGGCCGCGACAGGCACCGGCCAGCCATCCGCCCAGCAGCGTCGGGTCAACCTCGCCGGTGCCCTTCTTCGTTGGGGCGCCCTTGCCCGCCCGCTGCCACGCCGCCGACCATCTGTTGAAGAAGGTGCGCAGGTCGAATTCCGTCCAGGGCAGGATGGCGACAGGCGCCAGACCGGCTGCGGCAAGGCCGTCGTATCCGACGGCGGGTCCGGAGGCGATCACGCGGTTCCCCGGGTAGGCGAGCAAGAGAGCACCGATGAAAGTGGCATAGGGTTGGAGTTGCTCGTCCGGGAATTCGTCCAGGCCGTCAAGCAGCAGGATGGCCTTGCCTTGCCGGTAGGCCTGCCGCAGGAGATTCGGCATGCGGGAGACCATTCCGGCCGATACAGATTGCTGGCTTGCCTGGACCAGGGCATCCAGCGGGTCCTTGCCGGTGAGGTAGTCTGGCCGGAAATCTGCGGCGTGCACCAGGATCGGGACGAACCCGTCGGCACTGCGCTGGTTGGCCAGGATGGCGGCGTAGGCGAGGGCGGATGACTTGCCGCTTCCCAAGTCGCCGGTGATCAGGACGGACTTCCCCAACGTCAGCAGTTCGCCGATGGTCAGGCTGGGGGAAGCATAGATTCCCGAGAGGTAGGTCCAATCTGGCAGGTTAGGCAGCACGGCCAGGCATGTTTCCGGGATCGACTCGGACTGCTGCGGATCGGTGGGGAAGGGCGGCGCCAGCAGGCGCGGCACGACGGCAATCTGCTCAAGGCTGAAGAGCGCCCGGGCCATGTGCATCCGGCCCGCGCGTGCCGAGAGTTCGGCACGGTACTTGTCGATGGCGCCACTGGTCAGGCTGTCGATCAGCCGAGTTGCCTGGGCACGGAGCCATTGGATGCCGCGTGAGATGTGCGGCATGGCGCGCAGGATGAGCCAAAGCAGGAACATCCCGAGCAGCAGACCCGTGATGAACTCCGGCAGGTCGAACAAGTAGCCGAAAATCCCTGTCAGCATGAGGCACTATCCTGCGTAGAGAATCCGGTTGCACTGGCGGCAGCGGATCAGGTCCGGGCTGCTGCGGGCGGTCTGAGCGATCGAGGCTGCGACGGCCACCCCGCAGGCGCCGCAGCATGCGTCCAGGACCTCTGCCACGGCGGTCCCACCGTACGTCTTCCTCAGCGACTCATACAGCGCCAGGTCTGCGGCGGGCACGCTGGCCACGGCGGCCTCACGCTCGCCCTCCAGGCGCTCGATCTGCTGGTCACTTTCGGCAAGCGTGCGTTCCAGCTTGAGGCGCACGACCGACCAGCCGATTTCGCTCACCTCCAAATCATCGCGTGCCTGCGTGAGCTCCGCTTCGGCGGCCTCGAGAGTCAGCATCGTCTCAAGCAGCTGGTCATCGAGTGTGGCGATACGCCGTTTCAGGGCCTCCGATTCGTGCTGCAGGTCCGCCAGTTCCTTGGGATTGCCTACGCTGCCCCCGTAGAGGGTGGCTTCTGTCGCCTCGAGCTTGGCGCGCAGGACAGCGACCTCGTTCTCGGCAAATGCCTGGCCGCCGCGGGCGACCTGGAGTGCCTGCTCTGCTTCCTGCAAGCGGGCGCGCCGGGCGTCAAGCCCGCCAGCCGCGGCGAGCTCCGCCTGAATCGGGCCCAGCTTCTTGCGAGCCGCTTCCAGTTCTTGGTCCTGACGCTGCAGACGGAAAAGGCTGGATGCACGGCTCATGCCAGCATTATAGATAATGTGAGTCGGGTGCCGCAAGCGCGGCTTGGCGCAGCCCCTGGCCCGACGTACAATCTGCAAGATGTCTGTTGGTCGGGATCGATCCGTGGCGGCCGGCCTGGCACTCGGCGTGTCCGTGTTGACGCTGGTCCCCTATCTTGTGGCGCGGCAGGCTGCGCCGCCGGGCTGGGTCTTCTCGGGGTTTCTGCTCAATCCCTACGACGGTTTCAGCTACCTGGCGAAGATGCGCCAGGGGTTCGAGGGCAGCTGGCTGTTCGTGCTTCCCTACGCCGCCGAACCTGGCCGGCCGGCCTTGCTGTTTGTCTTCTACCTGGCACTCGGTCACCTCGCTCGCCTGAGCGGTCTCACCCTGGGCACTGCATTCCACGCCGCGCGGGTGCTGGCGGGAGCGATGATGTATCTGGCAGTGTACGCGCTGCTCGAACGACTTCCCCTGGCGCGTGCCGCCCGCTGGTGCGCCTACGCGCTGGTGCTGGGGATCAGCGGCCTGGGCTGGCTGGGGGCCGCTGCAGGTTTGGCGGCAAGCGACCTGCTGATTCCGGAGTCTGTGCCGTGGGTCGCCACGCTGGTCAACCCGCACTTCCCCCTGGC
Organism: Anaerolineales bacterium; assembly: GCA_041302385.1. Lineage (GTDB taxonomy): Bacteria > Chloroflexota > Anaerolineae > Anaerolineales > E44-bin32 > PFL42. The sequence goes on from JBFYRF010000309.1 coordinate 3,267, forward strand.
TGCGGCCGCCTTGACGCTGGGTTTTCTTGCTGCGCTGACTCCCGGGTCTGGGTGGAAGGCGGCCGGACTGGCCGGCGCGGCGGGCCTGGTCCTGGGGCTTGTCCAGCCCTTCGTGCTGGCGACGCTGTGGAGCGCACTCGGCGTCTGGGCGGTGATGGAGCTGGTGCTCGCCAGAGGCGGAGGAGCGGCGCTCAGGCCCGGGCGCGGCGCAGGGATCGCGCTGATTGCCTCTGCCCTGACCGGCCTGCCCTGGGTGTTGTATGATGCCTGGCTCGTCATGAGCCATCCGGTCCTGCGCCAGTGGTCGCTGCAGAATCTCACCCCGTCGCCCTCACCGGTTGCCTATCTGATTGGCTTTGGGCCGCTGCTGATCTGGGCTGGGCTGAGTCTGATTCGTGCCCGGCCGCTCAGCGAGCCCGCGCTTCGGCTGATCGCGCTTTGGGCGGCGCTCGGGTTTCTGCTGCTCTACCTTCCGTTTGGTCTGCAGCGTCGCCTCACCCTCGGCCTGGCGATTCCGTTGGCCGCGCTGTCCGGCTTGGGGATCGAGCAGGCGACTCGCACGCCGGCGCGCCGACGGCTGGCGGTCCTTGGAACGCTGCTGTTGACGTTGCCCTCCCTGCTGCTGGTTGCCGGGGCTGGCGTGTCCTCGGCCGCATCCCCCTCCAGCGTCACGGTGCTTTCGCAGGCTGAGCTCGAAGCTTATGCATGGATGGCTGCCCACCTGCCGGCGGACAGCCTGGTGCTCGCGACCGAGCCTACCGGCAACCGGATTCCCGCGTACATGAATGCGCGCGTGCTGGCCGGACACCCGTTTGAGACACCGAATGCAGCCGACCAACGCGCCTGGATCGCGCAGGCATTCGGCTGGAATGGCGATGCGGCTGCCGGGCTGCGCCTGCTTGAGCAGCGGGGAGTCGACTTTGTCTACCGCGGCCGGGAGGAAGCGGCGCTGGGGGATCCCAGCTGGCTTGCCGTGGTCATCCCGCTGTTCACCTCGGGCGAAGTCAGCGTGTACGCCGTGACGCGCTGATGGGTGCTGGCCGGCGCCAACCCGTGGGGTGGCTGATCTTGCTGGCGGCTCCTGCCGTCTGGCTGGGTGAGCTTGTCGTCCATCCTTCATCCTTTCCCTACCTGCCGGGCTCCGCCCATTCCGACTTGCTGATCACCCATTACCCGTCCGCCTGGTTCGTGCACCAGGCCATCGCCCGCTGGCATCAGCTGCCACTGTGGAATCCCAACCTTCTCTCGGGCATTCCGCTGGCGGCTGATCCGCTGGCGGCGATCTGGTACCCGCCCACCTGGTTGACGGTGTGGTTCCCAACCGCCGTCGGATTCAATCTGCTCTTCTATGTGCACC